>JAAYDO010000022.1 GCA_012729225.1 Bacteroidales bacterium
AAGAGGAAGAAGAAGGCTCACTTGGCCTTCTTCTTGGAAGTCTTTTTCTCCTCCTTCGGAGCTTCCTCCTTGTCGGGAGTCTCATAGAACTTGGTGGCTACCAGCACGACGCGGTTGTGCTTGACACCATCCTGATCGCTCCACTCTTCAGGCTTGAAGTAGCCTTCCACGGTGAGCATGGTGTTCTTTGTGAGCTTGTCGAATGAATCGGCGTTCTCGTTCTTGCGCCATGCTTCCACATTGATGAAAGCCGATACGCGGTTGTTTTCCTCGCCGTTCTTCTCGATGCGGCCGATAGCCAGTGAGAAACGTGCTACTGAAGCGGTTGTGAACTGACGGATTTCTGCATCCTTACCTACGAAACCTGTTACTGCGAAATTGTTCTCGATTTTTTTCATTGTTTTGAATTTTTAGAAGTGAAACATTTATTTTTTACGTTGCTATCAGAGTTGGCAAGGGAAGTATGGGAATGCAAGGAATTACCGAATTATTTCACCCCTGGGCCTGAAAAGTTTTTATTGGATGCCCTGCAGACGGCAAAAAGTTTTTGAAAAAATTCGAGGAATAAGGCACCTGGTACTTGCAGAATACGGCTTGCACTAACTTTGCGACGGAAAAAGTAATTGTACTCGCTTCGCCCGGAAAAGTCATCAATGAGGAAGGCGGAATAAGAACAATTCAGTGACAGATACGAAAATGAGGATGCCCGACAGTCCAACGCTCAGGCTGGGTACGTCATGGCCGTCGGACTGAGAAGGACACGCGAGGGAGCAGCGTATCATTCCGCTATTAAAAAGAAGCATGTGGAACGAAGAATGCCCATCGACAGGCAAAGGGACTATGCAGTGGAAGACCAAGACTGAAGAGCGGAAAAAGTGATTATGAATGTTCGGCTACAAGCTGTCCTGTTTGACAGCAGCATGAGATTCGACAAAAGAAAGAGGGGAAAGGAGAAAAAGCAAGAAGAAGGTTAAGTGAGCCTTTCATTTACGATTAAAAATGATGGGAAAACATTAAAATTTACCTTCTTGTGTAAATTTTACTCAATTTGTTTTGGTGGATTAAAATAAAGTGTGTACTTTTGCAGTGTAAAATTTACCAAAGAACAAATATGGAAGATAAAATGTACAGTTACAAATATCCACATCCGTCTGTAACAACGGACTGTGTGATCTTTGGTTTTGATGGAACAAAACTACAGGTACTACTCGTAGAAAGGGGCATTGACCCTTATAAAGGAAAGTGGGCATTCCCCGGCGGCTTTATCAAGATGGATGAATCGTGTGAAGAAGGAGCATTGCGTGAACTAAAAGAAGAGACGGGTCTCACTGGAGCATACATTGAGCAATTCCATACTTTCAGTGACCCGAACCGTGATCCAAGAGAGAGAGTCATCACAGTCGCTTATTATGCGCTTGTACGAATTCAAGATGTAAAAGCTGGTGATGATGCTGCGAAAGCAGAATGGTTCGCTCTCGATAAGGTTCCACAGCTTGCTTTTGACCATGACAGGATTCTTCGATCAGCGTTGAAAAGGCTTCGAGAGCGCATTCATTTTGAGCCAATCGGTTTTGAGTTGTTGCCAGAGAAGTTTACTCTGAAACAACTGCAGAACCTATATGAAGCTATACTAGATGTGAGGTTTGACAGAAGTAATTTCGCTAAGAAGATGCTTCATTTCAACATCCTTACACAACAGGATGAAACCGTATGGCCGACACCAAAGCGTGAGGCTTACCTATATAGGTTTAACGAAGAGAGTTATAATGAACTTAAACAAAAAGGATTCCGGCTGGAATTTTAAAAGAAAGGACTCCCGTTATGAAGAATTTATTACTGAGTGCAGCTATCGGTGACATTGCCGGTATGCCTTACGAGTTCAAAGGAAGAACCAAGGACTACAATTCGGTTAACCTCCTTCTCCCATCAAACACATACACAGACGACACTGTGTGTACATTTGCTTGCGCTGAAGCACTGCTGAAGGGTATAGACATGGCTGAAAACTTGTGGAACAGATGCCGCGCTGATTTTTACCGAGGGTTCGGTGGGCGTTTTGCGAGATGGCTTATTGCAAAAGAAGTACAGCCTTCGTATCACTCTTACGGCAATGGTAGTGGCATGAGAGTTTCTGCTGCTGGCTTTATGGCAAAAAGTGTAGAGGAGTGCATAGACTTGGCAACAAAGACTGCACTACCAACGCATGACCACCCAGAAGGTATCAAGGGAGCTGTTGCGACAGCCCTTGCCATTTATTATGGTATGCAAGGAAAAGATAAAGACTACATCAGACATCATGTCTTGGATGAATATTACCCGAACTGGTCTGGTTTGACTTATGCAGGTATAAAGCCTGGCTATGGTTTTGATGAAACATGTCAGCAAACTATACCTGCAGCACTTATCTGTTTCTTGGAAAGCAAAGACTATGTAGATAGTCTTAAACTTGCAATCGCACTAGGTGGTGACGCAGACACACTTGCTGCCATTTCAGGGCCTATTGCATACGCTTTCTACAAGTGTATGCCTGAAGAGCTGATTGCCAATGCAAAAGCAAAGCTTCCAGAATGGATGCTTCAAGTAAATGAAGAATTTGACCAATATGTTAATCAGTAAAAAGAGGAGGACAAAATATGAATGTTGATCTGTTTGACTTAGAAAGATTCGTAACAGCACAAGACTCTTACGATTCGTACAATACCGCTTTGCAGGAGGTAAAGGATGGTTGGAAGCAGTCTCACTGGATGTGGTATGTGTTTCCGCAAATCCAAGGATTGGGACATAGCAGTACGTCTCATAAGTTTAGCATCAAGTCTTTGCTTGAAGCCTTAGCGTATCTTAGACATGATACGTTAGGGGAACGCCTATATGAGGTTATGAACGCTCTTCCTGTCCATGGTGATGCTGAAGAGATATTCGGAAAGATTGATGCAATGAAGCTACGTTCCTGTCTGACATTATTTGATCTCGTTTCTCCAGATGAAATCTTCGCAGATTTCTTGGAAAACTATTTCAATAAAGAGCGTTGCCAGAAGACACTGAAGATAGTATCGTCAGAGTTGTCCTATTATAAGAACGAAGATGCATTCAGCAGAAATGGCATCAAAGAAGTACCAAGAGCCTTTTTGGAAGGCATTGATGGCTCAGAGCATTTGACGTATAATAACTGTATCGGTACATTATTGGATTTGTTCGGGCGAGGTGAAACATTACGAATGCTTGTTTCACGTCATTTGTGGAATAAGAGTGATTTCTCTGTGTATAGAGTTTCTAACATTAAACACAGGATATTGAGCTATATGAGAAGCATATTCCAAGAAATTGCGGATAATGCAAAGGATGATGGCTTGTTCAATGAAATGAATGATATATACAGCCGCTATGAAATGGCTGAAGATAATCAGTTGTTTGAAATCGCAGATGCCATCGACGTGTTCTGGAAAGATCATTATAATGATGTACGTGTAAAAGAGGTAATTGAAACCCTAAAAAAAGATTCTTTATGCAAGCCAATTGAAGAAGCCGGGGGACGTATATATAATGGTGCTGTTCGTCCTGATTATACTCCAGAAGCCATTTCCTCACTGAAGAATGATGAAGTGTTCGTCTTTGGAAGCAACCTTCATGGCCATCATGGAGGTGGAGCTGCCAGAGCTGCCGTGAAGAAGTTCGGAGCTATATGGGGGCAAGGTATAGGACTGCAAGGTCAAAGCTATGCAATACCCACCATGCAGGGTGGCGTAGAAACCATTAAGCCTTATGTTGACCAATTTATAGACTTTGCCAAAGAGCATACCGAATTATTCTTCTATGTTACACGTATAGGCTGTGGCATTGCCGGTTTCAAAGATAGAGACATTGCTCCTTTGTTCAAGGATGCTATGGGTATCAGCAATGTTTGTCTGCCAGAAACATTCATCGAAGAAAACAAAAACGCCGCAAGTCCAGAAGTTCCACAAGAACTTTTAACCATGATGTACGGACAGGTAAGAACGTTGATAGACCTTTTAAAAGCACTTAATAAGCAGGAGCCTATCAAAGATTGTGATGATGCAAGAGAACGTCTAACGGAGATTGCAGAACGCAATGTCCGCTACGGTGATGAATTTGCATTCATGGCTATGAGAACCATTTGGTGTATTATGAGCCGATATGAGCAAGAAGGTTCGAAAGTAGATATTGAGCAGCTGGAGAAGGATATGTTATCATTCCACGACGGAAACGAGTATCTTAAAGCGAATCATATAGAACAGATATTCTACAACTATTCTGTTAGAAAAATGGTCAAGTACATTCAGTTCTTGAATGAGTTCAGAAGATACAGTGACTATGAATCGATTCGGGAAGATTTGCAATCAATACCAGTAAGTCACTGTAGTAGTAATGATCCACAATATTATTATAGTTTCTATAAAGGTACTCTTTTCAATGTATGGCATATTCTACTTGAAGAGTGGGACAACGTAACGAAGAATGGCAAGTTAGACAATGATCTTCTTGAACAAGTCGCTTTTGGAAGATTCGACAATATGGTCAAAGAGCATGGGCTAAAAGAAACCATTCGTCTTGCATATGGTGAAGTTGGATGTCACCCAGACATTCAAGCACCCAGAATGCGCGAAGAAGGCAGAGTTTGGGGGCCGGTATATCGAATCGACGGGAAACATATAGAGAAGGGTTGCTCTGATTTCAGACGCTGGCCATGGACAAATACCAGTTTTGAGATGAAATTTGCACGTGAAATTCTTGAAAGAGACAAGAATTATATGTGTGTCGATACTGATTGGCGAGGAGCATTGTATCTTCCTCTATCTGATTATACACTACCTGTATATTCATTACAATTAGGGAAAATGCATTTTGAAAGCCAAGAAGAAAAAATAAAATTCATCGAAGATCATAAAACAGGAAGAAATGCTGATTGACTTTAGGGGAAAGTCCATTTCTGTTAAAGAGTTTGACTGCAAGTTTGGAACGCTGCAGGAAGAACACATTGCTCCCTTTGTGAACCTTTTTGTAAAGGTTACAAAGGGTTGCAATGCAAAGTGTTTGTTTTGCAGCAATGCAGGAACTTCGGTTCCCCAGACTCCATTCAACGTTACCAAATTGATAGACATTATCAAGGGGTTGATGGAGTCTGGTATCAAGGTAAACAGAGTCAACATTACAGGTGGTGAGCCATCAGTCGTTTCCCCATTGGTAGAAGACATTCTTTCAAGAATGTGTGACTCCGAAACGTCTGATGTTCACATGCACCTTAATACCAATGGGCTGCTTCCTCAGTCACAAGAATTGATGCGGCACCCACGATGGGATAGCATATCAATGTCTTTACATCATTATGATACGACAAAGCTGTCTGAGTTATATGGATGCAGAATATCTGAAAGTGCATTTAGTTTTGAGGGAATCAACCAACAAATATTGAACTCCAGCTGTAATCTTATCAAAGGCTACATTGACAATGCTGAAGAAGCTCGTAAGATGCTTGACTTCAACCTTGACTTAGGCATTCCGCGTATAGGCTTCGTTGCCTTGATGAAGGTGAATGATTATTGTCGTGAGCACTTTGTGGACTTGGAGGATATTCATTTGGAAAGCATTCCACACGTGTATTTCACAAAATCCATGAACCGAGGAAGCGATTGCAAGTGTAGCAACTATCTGTATAACCGTGACCTGAAGATTCTGGAGATATACATGCGAAACTACGCTAATCCGTATTATTGCGAGTCATCCCTTGTATACGATGGTGAATATCTACGCCAGGGATTTCATCAGGATAATATAATATATTGAGCAAAATGACAATAGCAGAGTTATTTCAGTTAAGAAAGAACGATCATCGTTGGAATACGTCTTATCCACTCAATCCATCTGATTGGACGGATTATCGTGTGCCGGATTCGCTGTCTTTCGAGAATGACAGCCGTATGTCATTTTACATTCATATTCCTTTCTGCAAGCAGCTGTGTTCATTCTGCGAATACACCCGGATGCTCTGCCCAGACGAAAACGTACAAAGGGAATACCTGTTGGCAATAGCCAATGACATAAAGCAATTCAGACAGAAATACCAAGACATTACCTTGCTCGGATTTGATATAGGAGGAGGAACGCCGACATCACTATCTGAAAAGAACTTCTCCTTGTTGATGCAAATATACCAGACTGCCATCTCAGGGCTGAAGTTGGATGACAGATACGAGCCAAGCATAGAAGGCACATTCAACACGTTGTCAGAAGAGAAATTGGAAGAGATGGCAAAGAATGGTTTTCACAGATTATCGCTGGGAGTGCAGTCATCCTGCAGTTCTGTTCTGCATCAACATCAAAGGGGGTATTCCAGTGAAGCCATGATGTCTTCATGGTTGATAAAAGCATTGGGCAAAGGTATCAAGAAGGTGAACCTCGACTTCATGTATGGTCTTAAAGGACAAAATGAATCAACGATTCAGCAAGACCTGGATCTGATTGGTCGGTTAAAACCACAACAGGTTACTATATATGAATTAAGAACAAACATGATTCTTGCCAAAGAGTCATTTACCAAGGAAGAGCTGTACGACCAATACGTTCACTATTACGATGGGCTTCTTGCTATGGGGTATAAGGCTCGATTTGGTCAAAACACATTTTCTTTGGATGCAGCCGATGAAGGCGTGTCATCTTATCTTCGAGAAAGGATGCTCAACGGAGCTGCCTATAAGGGCTTTGGAATGTCTGCACAAAGCATGAGTTCTTCTGGCATTGCATATAATGTAGGAAAACTTGCGGTAACACCACAAGATGCGCTCAACAAAGAAGGCTACCCTGAACAATTTACTTATCTTCTGCCTCCAGACGAACTTGCTTCAAAATATATAGCAATATCTGCTTATAATGGCTCGTTCTCTATTGCCAGATTAAGAGATTATGGCATAAGTGGAGGGAGTCTGAACGAGATACTTGGTTTCTGTATTGACGAAGGACTCCTTTATAAGGGGGAAAAAGACAGGTTGTTCATTACAAAAAAGGGCTTCAAATATTATGGAGCATTGTTCTCTTTGTTTTACGCATCCCATGACGTTTCTATTGTGTACAAGTAAACAGGTACACAAGTTTACAAAACAACAAGTAACCATCTTCAAGAAATGTGTCCTGAGGATGGTTACTGTAGATGGAGTTCTTGAATGTGCTTAATGGGTCACAAAAGAATAACTGACATTAAAACACTCATCAGATACCTTTAGGGTAGTTATGACTGTTGACTTGTCTGGAGTGGTAAATAGGTATTGAATGTTCTCATCGTCACTGCCAGCTCCAGACACAAGGGAATAGTGCTCTTTGAGATACTTGATGATAACAGACTTGTTCACACACAACTCTGTATCAATAACAGAGTACAAACCACCTTCGTGCTTAGTGAAACTATATATCAGACCTGTGGATTCATAAGAACCAGTATACACCAACTGATAGTTGGCTGTCGAGCTTGATTCATTTGTCAGAGTGTAGCCATACATTGAAGTTGACATGTACGCCTTGACTTCATCAATTCCTGAACCTTGGATATGCCAAGGCTCTATCCAATTCGTGATTGTTGGCTTCAGTACTTCTGGTGTGTCAGGGAGAAGTTCATCGTCACTGCTACAAGATGTTAGGAACGCGGGGAGAGCCATCGTGATTGAGAGGATGGCAAGTGGAATTAATCTTTTCATTTTACTTATGTTTTTTGAGTTCAAATTTGTGTACAAGAATACATGTGTACTTGTTTACTTAACCAATTGTTTATATGTGTACTTGAAAACAAGTTTACTTGTTGCCTTGTCCACTTGTATAATTGTATTCATGTATATAAGTTTACATTACGTCGGACACTCCTTTTGCTTTGATTTTCTTTATCTTACCATGCTTGCTTTCGTAGGAATCAACACCTTGACGCATCATATATTCCATTAAGGCACGTATAGTAAAGCCCTCCTTACGGGCAATTGCCTGAACCTTATTTGCAAGTTCAGTGGAACAGATAAAAGTGAAGTGTCTTGAAGGAACATCTTTCTTTTTATCCTTGGATGAAAGAGGAGCCTTGTCCGGTTGAGTAGTCTCTGCAACAGTAATCTCTGTAGGTCTTTCTATTGCTTCACCCATGATATTGCTGAGTAAAGCATCCATGTTCTTCTTGCTCATAGTTATGAAATGTTGAATTGTCTAAGTATTTCCTCTGTTAGTTCAAGATAGTCTTTTGCTCCGTTAGAGTTAGGCTCGTATTCAAAGATGCTCTGACCGCTTCCAGCAGACTCTGCTATAGAGATATTCTCTCTGATAATGGTTTTGAAAGTGATGTCAGCATACCTTTTCTTCAAAGCTTCAGATACGGCTTTATTGAGTTTGCGATGGTTGTATCTGGTGATGAAAACACCACTTAACTTAACAGATGGTCTTACAACCTTCAATGAACTTACAAAGGAATCGAGCATCTTCATGCCCTTTAGCGGTAAGAGTTCTGGGGTCATTGGAACCAAGATCTCGTCAGCTGCAATAAAGGCATTTGTTGTTACTATGCCTAAAGATGGGGGGCAATCAATAAGAATGAAGTCATAATTGATTTTGACATCAGACAGTGCTCGTGACAGGACTTGCTCTCTGGCAAGCGTATTAGTCATTGCAATCTCGGCACTGGACATTTCCAGGGATGATGGAACAATGTCAAGGTTCGGCTTGACGTTAATGATTGGAATCGCTTTACCAGAGACCAAAGTATCAAAAATACTATCTTCCATTATATCTGCGTTTGGAACATAATAGAGCGTGAGATTACTTTGACCATCGAGGTCAACCAGCAAAACCTTGTAGCCTTTCATGGCTAAACAAGCACCAATAGCAGCAGTAGAAGTCGATTTTCCTACGCCGCCCTTGAAGTTGGCTAAAGTGATGACTTTGTGTAACATAGAAATTCAGTTATTATTATTTTATAAATATATCCACATGAATGTTTGTCAACTTGTACACATATATACATGTGTAACCGTGTACAAAGGTATAGTTAAATAAGAAGTGGGTGAAGAATAGCACCTATATAAGAAAAACAATATAGTAATTATATAGTAAGTTCAGTCAAGGAAGAGAGACACTTTACCATTCGGTGTAATAACTCTGGTCGTTGTTCTCGCACTCTTCAGCCCATTCCTCATCTGAGTATTCAGTATGAAGGCATTCGTCAGAGCAGTAGTAGGTAGCACCCATGTCAACACAATAGCCCTCACGCATTAGCTTGCCGCAGACAGAGCACCTTCTGCAAGTTCTGTCTGTGTTCCACCAGAAATCTGTGAAAGACTCTGCAATTACATTCTCGCTTGTGTTCTCATCCCACTTGTCGAGATAGAAGGACGCAAACTTGTTCAGCTCATCTTCGGTGTAGAGTTCTTTGTCAGTACCGCTAACAGCTTCAGTCAGCCGGTACAGGATTGATTGAATTGTTGTCATACGTTTAGGATTTTATGCGATGGTATGCCATCGGTAGCGACCGCATACCACCGCTGGTTAGTTATTCAAAAGTAAATTGACGGATGTAGAAGTATGTATCATCATCGTCATACTCATACTCATTGATGAAGTTCATCATTTCCTCGTCTGTTCGTTCACCTTGCTCGATGTTCATCTTCTCACACCAATCATTGATAGCATCTTTGAGGGTGGTGTAGATGTCATCACAAGCATCCTCAAATGGTTCTCCGCAGGAACTGACTGCAACCTCTTCGGGGAAGAAGTCACCTTCATCATGCACATAATAAACCTCACAGCCACATTCACAGACTCTGTATGAGATAGAGAGTTCATCCCAAAGCAGATGGTTAATCTCCTCGAATAACTCATTGCAAGCATCCCATGCCGTTTCCGTTTCAAAGGATAGTAGATAGTAGTCATTGGCAGGGTCTTCCTCATACTCTGCCCAATAGATGTGACCACGGACACTGATTTGCTTGGCTTCGTAGTCGATGCCATAATGTTCTGCCAACTGGTAAAGCCAGATGTTCTTGCTGTTCACCTCCATCTTTTGGAGTGTGCTCCACAGGTCGTTCACTGCCTTGCGTGTGCCTGTCACCTTGTAGGTGGTTGTTGCTTGATTTGCCATAATCTCGATGTTTTTTTATTTCCCTACTGTAGATTTCTCTACTTTCGGGAGTGATTAGAAATTATGTTGCTTCACAAGGTGTTGTGACCATCTGCACAAGGTTATGGCTCCAAATACAACCCGAATGGTGTGGAGATTTTGAGTCATACCATTGGTTTACCTTGGGTAGATATGGGAACAACAGTTACCTTTGCAACCTAATTTCATCGACTCACGAAAGCAGAAACGGCAGACGTTATCATACTTTTCTTTTCGTTGAGGACTAGTTTATCAGTCAAAGGAAAAGGTGAACGAGAGGGGAGGGAGCAATGGTGATTGCTACTTCCTCAGTAAAAAAGAGAAATACTGATCCAGGAAGCTCATGCCGGACAAGTTTAGGTTTACGTTTACCCATGTATATATACATGAACCTATAAACTGAAAATACTAAACTCAATCATCATGTTCAGGGTTTACTTTACCTTATTATATATATAAGAACATCTAAACTTAAACCTAAACTTACACCGCAAAAATCCGTCTGTTTTTCTTTTAATTGAAACAAATAATGGCAAGATGAGATGTCAATTCGTCTAAATATGTTAAAAAGCAAACACATTCTGCAAGAAAAACGTGCAGAATGAACGTAAAGTCAGAAGAAATCATTAACTTTGCAAACAAAGTTTGCAGAATGTGCTTTTCGGGGATTATTTCCCTTACTGAGTATGTGATGCAACTACAGTGAAAATGGTCTGGCAAAATGTTGACCAGATTGTTGACCAAATTGAGTAATAACCCTAAAAGTTAAAGATTGGATGAAGACTGATTTTATTACGTAATTGAATATTCCTGCAAAAAGAACGAATATCTTGCAGAAAAAATGAATATTCTTGCGAAATATTACGAGACATCAACGTGCAGAACGTGCAGAATGCACGAAAATTGCAGCCCAAATGTTGACCAGTCCAAACGTAAATATCTCATAATCAGCATATTAGCCTCAAAATTAGCCGCCGCGCAGGCAGCAATTGAGTGAGACTAAGATGAAATAAACAAATAATAGCGAAGGGTAGATACTTGAAAAAGTATTTACCCTTTTAATTTTGCAACGCTCTGAATGTCGTGTATGGATAGAATGTATGGACTAAGAACAACATTGGTTCAATAAATGATTATACATCCACTCCTATTGTCAGAGAGGGGGAATAAGGGTATGTGTATGTGGAGAAGAAATAGTAGAATGTCATTCCATCTGACACATCACATGAACGAAGTATTTCTCTGGTTTTAACGAACAATGGTTCGATGACCAATGAACAATGCTTCAATCGCCCATGAACAATCGTTCGTTGGCCCATGAACTATGCGTGCGTTTTTGCCCCAATAAGTGTTGAGATTCCGCATCTCCATGCTGTCCGTTATGGGTTATCTTTAGAAAAGTTCCTGTTACCTTGATTTTCCACACGCACAGGCAATGTTGCGACACTGTTCACTTTTGCTCTCGCAGGATGGTAGAAACTGTTTTTGTCAAGTTAAAACGATTGATTTCTTGTTAAAGCCATTGATAATACAGAGAAAACCTGCAACTTAGTCTCCAGTGATCATTGCGGATATTGTTTGTGTTTATTTGTATTTCAACACCATAAAGATACAGTGATTTCCGCAGATGACCATTTTTGAGAGGGACTTTTTATCGACTTTCTTAATAAATTACTCCTAACAGATAATCTAAAATGGTGCATTCTGCAAAATTAAAAAAATATGAGTGCTCATCCAAGAGTACTAACTTCAATTTATCTATATAATAATGAATATAAGAATTATATGAAGTAAGTAATTGAAATTACATAATAATATTTTTGATTCATGAAATAGGAATCTGAAAGTCTTTCAGTTGAATTTGTCTTTGGCAGAAGAATAGGGAGGCGCTTCCTACTTTTTTCTAAAAGTCCCTGAAGTTTTTGTTTTCTGACTTTTTCACAGCCACACACTCCATTTCGATTAACCATGTTGGTCTGCATACAGGAGCAAGTGTGATTACAATTGGTGTCTCTGGGAACTTTTCTTCAAACATGTGCTTTACGGTCTCAAAGTCAGCCCCGTCTCTCAGATAGACTACTATCTGCATCATGTCGTCGAAGTTCATTTCACCTTCCTTCAGCAGTGTCTCCACATTCTCCCACATGCGCTCTGTCTGCTTCACGATATTTCCAACATGAAGCACTTGGCCTTTGTTGTCGATAGAAGCAGTTCCTGAGATAAAGATGTGGTTTCTGTCGCCGTATTGCATGAGTGTGCCTCTCTCAAATGTCACGCCATATTCATACGTTTTGTTCAAGTGGGTGAGGGCGTAGAGATATTTTTGCTGTTCGGGCTGAAAGCCTGTCATGGCATACGAACCCATTTGTATCAAAGCTTTAGGGTCAGATGGTGTGCCACCAATACCTGTTGAGGCAATGTAATGAGTGTCTGAGGTTAGCCCTTGTTCGGCAAAGCACTCACGGCGAGACTTGACCAGTCCTGCATATTGTGTGTCCACATCTCTCACATAGAACCAAGTACGTATGCAATTCTTCTCCAGTGTTGCTCCGAAGAGTTTCAATGTGTCAATATAAGAGAGAAGTGTTTTCCATGTCTGCATATAGGAGGTCTCGGTCGTTGTGTTCTTCATTCCCATGGTCCAGATGTGATGGTAGTCGTTGTGATTCACCACCGCAGACCCGTTCATCATGTTCATTTCTGTGCCCTTTTGCATATAAATCCACACAGCCACTTTAGAACCATCCAATGGGGGTTGCTGAATGTATGACACCGTACATGTATCTTCTTCTTTCATCAGTGGGACTTGGTTGGTGGCATCGCTCAAAAAGTAACGCTTGAACACCACTTTCGCACCTTCCACACGCTCCATCAGCACTTCTTCTGCCTTCAGAAGTCGAGCATATTGAGGAGCATACATCTCTCCCTGTGCCTCCACGTGGATGATGGCGTGATATTCAGTCACCTCACCTGCGCTGAAGCGAGTGAGTTCCACGTGCGCACCAATCTCATCTATATTTAGTTTAGTATATTCCATAATGGTTGCAAAGTTAATGATTTTTCCCGAATATTAATACTTTTCTTCAAAAAAAGACTCTGCAACTCATATCTCACTTGTTTTCTCTCTCGTCTTCTCTGTCGCCCCATCTCATTTTACCATTAATTGAAAAAACTTAAGAACAATGTGATGATACCCGTATTGATCAGATCTGCAAACATGGCACCTACAATTGGTACAATTAAGAAAGGTTTGACTGAATAATGGTATTTGTAGCACACCGCACTCATATTGGCCATGGCATTAGGCGTAGCACCCAAGCCAAATCCGCAGATACCTGCCACCAATACTGCCGCATCATAGTCTTTGCCCAACCATCTAAAGGCGATGAAATATGCAAACAAGGCCAACATGGCCACTTGAGAGAGTAGCATTACAATCAGAGGTAATGCCAAACTTTGCAGTTCCCACAGTTTTAGCGAAATCATTGCCATACCGAGGAAGAGTGACAGGCATATATTGCCCACACTGATGATTCTTTCCATATCAAGCATCTTGTCTGCCTTCATCAGATTGCCACTATCATCTTTTATGTGCATTGCTCCCATCACATTTCTCATCAGGGCTGCCAGAATCAATGCACCAAAGTAAGTAGGGAAGGTGATGCCTGTTTTCTCCAGTGCCCAACTCAACAAAGTTCCACCAGCCATCACTAAAAGAATAAAATAAGTGGCTTTGGCATACTGCTGGAATTCAAGTTCATTAGAACTGATACGCTTGGCTCTACCCGTTGGTGAAGCCTCGTCACTTTCAATACCTGCCATAGCAGGGTCAATATCCTCGTCTTGAGTCTGCAACTGTTCGCTCTTTAGTTTTGTTCTGATGATATATTCAGCCAATGGACCACCTAACATCGAACCTGCTATCAATCCAAAGGTGGCGGCGGCCATAGCAATGGTGCCTGCTCCATTTAGTCCCATTCCTTCCAACACGCTACTGAATCCGCCTGCCGTGCCATGTCCTCCTGTCATTGATACGCTTCCCACTGCTATGCCAACCAATGGATCTACATCCATCAGTTTAGTCACTCCTATAGGCATGGCGTTCTGCAGTGTGATAATAACCACTAAAAGGGAAAGCATGACCAGAAGAGGGCGTCCACCTTGTTTCAGCACCTTCAGGTCACTCTGAAAACCTACACTTGTGAAGAATGCCAACATGAAGACATCCTTCAGTGTACCATCAAACGACACCTCCAGACCGCTCCAAGCATAGATGGCCAATGTGAGTATTGAGAAGATGATGCCACCACTCACTGGTGAAGGTACGCAAAACTTCTGTAGCCACTTTACCTTTCGGGTTAGCCACATTCCCAACACCAAAGCCAATGCTCCCACACCGGCTGTCTGAATCATATCAAGAGAGATTGTTCCCATATATTGTTTTCTAAAATCTGTATTGTACTCTTCCTACCACAGCATTTCTGTTCACCTCTGAAGTACGGCAATTCAACAGGTCAAACATGTCGTGCCAGTCCAATCCCATATCCCAGTGCTTTCCCCATTGCTTTGATACTGTCAAGCAACCATATGCAGGTACTCCTGTCGCCTCTCTTCTGGGGTTCTTCTTGGTGAAAGCCACTAACTGCATACCCACTTGCCACTCCTCTGGCAGATACACCTTCGGGGCTATTCTTACCGATGCATAACCACCACTTTCAGCAGCATAAAAGTTCACTCCACCTGTCAGCATAGCGTTCACTCCGGCAATATCTGTGCGCAAGTAGGCTGAAACATTCATGTTTGCAAAATCTTCACCATCTTTCAGGTCTGTGTAGCTTGCTTCTGTCTGCACTGTCAGTTTCTTTCTGCTATACGCATAAGCCAGTTTGTATTGGTTAATATTTATTTCTTTCAGTTCGCCCCGTGTAATCGCCCATTCCTCATCACTCAGTGTTGTCTTTTTCTCAAACAGGGCACCATAGGCAGGATTGATATATTTCTTATAGAAACCCACTTGCCACTGATGTTGCTGTTTGGGAACAAAGATAACGCACGCATTCATATTGTTGCTTGTGCGGTCGTGAGTCCTTTTGCCCTCGCCATCCATTCGCAGACCATAGTTGTAAAACACGATGCGTTCACCTGCTGTAAATCTCCACTTTTCCAGCGTGTAGGTGTATTGCAGATATAAGTCGTGGTTGGTTGCCCAATAGTCTTTGCCTGTTCTCTTCACATTTGTGCTTGCATAGTCACCCTCCACACCCAGCATCATTGACAGGTTCTTCTTGATGAAAGGTGTGTTTAGTTCAGCTAACCACAAGGGTAGGTTAGTCCTTGTCATTTCATCGCTTGCATATTGATACCCACCCAATAAGAGCAATTCAGTGCCCATATCGTTGAAGGTATGGAAATATCTTGCCCTGCCCATATATTTCTGAGAGCCACGTGATGAGAAATCTTTCTCCACATATTGTTGTGTAAAGTAAGTTAAAATCCTGTCTCTTTCACTTAGTCGGTTCGTCATGTGGAGCGTCAGATATTCCATATTCGCCTCTTTATAGCGGTAAGACACATTGGCATATACCTCTGTTGCCTTGTTGCCCCATAGCATGTTGGCTGTGCCAATACCACTCATTTGCTTTCCACCCTCTGTATTGTGAATAGGTATTTCCGCCTGTCCTTCCACAAAAGCATCCACACCTTCATACTTTCTCATGTTTATGTCTATCACACGTCCCATGCCTACAGTTCCTTTTGCCACACCTGTGTTGTCGCAGACCTGAATCTTCAGAATGTCTTTTGCCTTCATCTGGCTCAAGATTAGTCTTGTATCACCATTCATGGCACAATTGTCCAATCTCAAGTTATATCCCGAAATCAGGTCTTCATATCCAGCCGCCATTAGGTCTGGACACATAAGTAATATGTCCAGCAAGCTCTCTTCGCCAGTCAGTTTCATTCTCTGAGGATAGATCATGGTTCTGTCTGCCTTGACTTCCACTATGGGCAAGTCTTCATCTACTGGCTCTTTCATTCCACTGCCAGTTCCTTTGGCCATTAGACTGAGAGGCCATAAAAAACACATTAAAATTATTGTCCACATAGATAGCAACATTTTGTGGCAAAGATAAAATAAAAATGGTGAAACCACAAATAATCTCACCATTTTCCTTCTTTTTATTCCTTTTAGAACCTTGTCCAATCGTTTTTCCTTTTCATCTTCGCTATCTAAGTGTTGCTTCCAACAATCAATAAACGCTCACATCTCCATGCCTTATCGACAAGAAACAAAAGTGAAAAAGAATCCTTTACGGATAAACCCTCCCTCCCCATGCTTCTGCGAGCCTTCGAGATGCCTTCGAGATGCCTTCGAGACGGTTACGAGATAATTCCAGCACCTTTTTCATTGGTGGCATGAAGGGAAATGAAGACAGAAACATATGCGGGCATTCCATGCCAGAAATGTCTATTTTGTGAATTTGTGGAAATGTGAACTTTCTAAAGTTATCACTATGACATAATCAAGAGTGATACTTCTGACGCTTGTCGAGAAGTGGCAGACGCTATCTCATACCTAATCGACTTTAAACTATAAAAGAGTTGATTCTACAGCCCTAATATCCTCTATTGTTCCGTCAAAAGGTCCTGCGTGCTCCAGTTTCAGCGCACACATGGCTGCTGCAAACTTTCCAGCCTCTTCATACCCTATGCCTTGACTCCTGCACCATAAATATCCTGTGCTATACGTGTCGCCACATCCTGTAGCATCGACTATCTTGCGAGGGCGATAAGCAGGAATCTCATAGAACTGACCTTCTGCATAGATGAGTGATCCATTGCTACCTAATGTGATTACGACCTCTTTCACACCATATTCATTCAGTGCATATGCCACCTTGTGAGGATCACTATAAGGAGTGATTGCCTCCATCTCATGCTCATTCAGTTTCAGAATATCTGTGTGGGGTAAGACAGCCTCCATCTCTTTCCATCGGGTAGCCACAACCTCTTCGCCTATCACTTCACGCAGATAGCCTTGCACATCAATCGACACAATTCCTCTGCTCGACAACTCCTTCACAAGTTCAAGAGAGAAGTCGTCAGCCAGCAATGAACCAAGATGATATATTTTAGCATCCAGTCCCTTCATTTCCTCCACGGTGAAAGGATCTGCTTTTGCCAACACTCTTTGCTGGCGATTGTTGGCATTCTCTCCATATTTGTTTTCAAAGAACACCGTATGCTCACTATGGAAGCATGTCACATCAATTCCCACACCTCTCAGTTTCTCAATCTCGCCCAGAGCATCATCACCAACTTTTGTCACAAGGTGAAAAGATACGTTGTGTGGCAATTTATTCATGCCATGAGCCATATAATAAGCCGTACCTCCTGCCATACTTGCCGTAAGATGAGGTGTGATGATTTGATCATGAGTGATATGACCTATACAACATATATCTTTCATTGATGAATTTCTTGCTTTTTCGGTTTTACCAATTTAAATATGATCAGAAGAAAGAATATCACAGGGAGGCTTTTCCCTTTCATTTCTGATTTACTTATAAAGAAAGTATCTTTTTAATGAAAGATTGCGAGCCATTGTGATAAGGGCTCGCAATCCTTTACTTAGAAGATATTTCATTCCTTCTCCAACTATTCTACACCGTTCATCATCTTCTTGAGAAGAGGGTAGAGGGAGAAGAGGAGAAGTGATGCCACACCAGCCATAATGGCAAAGAGGACAAAGAAGTCTGTCAGGTTTGCTACCTCATAACCCATAAAATAGTGAACAGGATCTGTTGCTGTGGGAAGAAGTGTAGCCAACTTGCCTGCGAGGATATTGCTGGCAGCATTACTCATGAACCAAACACCCATGAGAAGAGATGCAAGGTGAACAGGAGAAAGCTTATTGACCATAGAAAGACCAATAGGTGAGAGTGAGAGTTCACCAATCGTATGGATGAAATAGAGAATGAAGAGCCACCACATAGATGCTTTCTGACCACCCTCAAGTCCACTTGTGCCATAAGCAATAACACAATAGCCGATTGCCAAGAGAAGAAGGCCGATAGCCTGCTTGATTGGTGATGCTGGCTCTATCTTTCGCTTAGCGAGAAATTCCCAAAGAGTAGCCATGACTGGAGCAAAGAGCACCACCACAATAGGGTTGATGGACTGAAACCAAGTGGTTGGCATCTCCCAAGAACCAACGGTGCGGTCTAACTGCTGGTCGGCAAAGATAGTGAGGGATGAGCCTGCTTGCTCAAACGCACTCCAGAAGAAGATGACGAACACTGCTATGATATAGATAACCCCAATACGTTGTTTCTCTATTTTAGTGAGCGAACGGTCTGTAATGATAAATACAGGAAGTGCGATGGATATAGCATAGATGGCTGCTGAAATGTAGTCGTTGAAGTTGTCCACTCCTATAGAGAATATAAAGAACAGAGCAATAGCACCGAGGAGACAGCCCCACATGCGGAGTGGTGAGTTCTTGACCTTTGGAGCGTTGTTGTGTTCTGCTGCTTCTGCAGCCTCCTTCTCCTTGACAAGTTCACTCTTAGATGGCGCAAGACCGATGTCAAGACCTTCAGGTGTTTTGAGATACTTGTTTTTACCAAGAATAAAGACGACAACAGACACGATCATGGCTATACCCGCACAGAAGAATCCCCACTTGAAGACACCAGGATTCATCCAGTCGCCTGTGAACATACCACAGACAACTGGTGCAATGAGTGCGCCTGTGTTGATGCCCATATAGAAAATGGTGAAGGCAGAGTCTTTTCTGTGGTCTTGTGGCTCATAGAGGTCGCCTACCATTGTAGAGATATTTGGCTTGAAGAAGCCGTTGCCAATGATGAGGGCAGCAAGACCCGAAAACATGAGGATGAGGGCAAGACTATTGTCCACCTCCGGGTTGATAGTACCACCCATTGTTGGGTCGGTGAAGATGCTCTGTTGCACCACACATGCGGATGCAAACATTAAGAACTGCCCAATGCCCATGACAATAGCACCAAAGATGATACTACGGCGATTGCCCCAATAACGGTCGGCAATATATCCACCGAGGAGTGGGGTGAGATAGACAAGACCAGTGTAAGAGCCATAAATCTGGCTGGCATCAGCACTATTGAAGAAGGCTGCCACGAGATAGAGAACGAAAAGGGCGCGCATGCCATAGTAACTGAAGCGCTCTGCCATCTCTGTGACAAAAAGAAGGTATAAACCTTTTGGATGACCTTTCTGTGACATAATTAAAAAGTAAGTTTAATCCTTTAATATTAGTAATACATTATTTATTATTCTTGTTTTGCTGTTCCTGCTGCTGACGGAGAATCTCCATCTGCTTTTCCTGCATAGCCTGAAGGCGACCCATAATGCTGGAGGTCTTCTTCTTGTCGTTGGTGTCAATCTTGCGAGCAGCATGACGCTTCTCCAGTTTCTCAAGAAGTTTAGCATCGTCGGTAGTCTTACGTAAGAACCACATCATGAGGATGGAAACGAGACCAGAGAAGAAGTAGTACCAGTTGAGACCTGCACTATAGCTGTTGAAAGAGAAGAAGAAGATAACTGGCATGAGGTAGGTCATCCACTTCATCATCCCCATCTGCTGTTGCTGTTCTGGGGTCATGGCATACTGCTGTTGCTTCTGAGTGATGATAGAGTTGAACACCGTAGATACACACCAAAGCACACAGAAGAGGGAGAGGTGATCACCAATACCCCAAATGTTGAATCCCCAATTGATGATGTCATCATAGGTAGATAGGTCGTCAGCCCAAAGGAAAGACTGACCGCGCAACTCAATGTAGTTAGGGATGAAGTTGAAGAGGGCAATCCAGATAGGCATCTGAATAAGCATGGGGAGACAACCGCCCATTGGGCTCACACCATATTCGCTATAGAGTTTCATGACTTCCTGCTGCTTGAGCATCGCATCTTCCTTCTTAGGATATTTTGCGTTGATTTCGTCCATCTTTGGACGGAGCACACGCATATTGGCAGAAGAGATGTAAGACTTCTTCATGAGTGGGAACAAGAAGAACTTAACGATAAGGGTGAGGAGTGCAAGCACAATACCCATGTTGAGACCAAGTCCTGAGAGGAAGTCGAAAGCATAAAGGAACACAAAACGGTTAATCCACTTGATGATGGGCCAGCCCATATATACGAGCGACTGGAGATCCAGATCATCGCCTGAAGCAAGCATCTCTTCATTAGCCTTCAGTGTTGAGAACTTGTTAGGACCAAGATAAAAGTGGAAACTAGTTGGCTGAACGCCCTTAGTGTCAAAGTCTGCTGAGAATGCCGTCTTATAGGTCTTGAGATAGCCAGAGCCTTTTTCAAGCTGGGTTGATGACATTTTGCTGACACTGACAGGCTGGTCGGCAATAAGTACCTGACTGAAGAACTGAGTCTTGTAGGTAATCCATTTGACTTTCTCATCAAACTCATCTTCTTCTTCATCTCCGCCACTGGTGGAAAGTTCGTGAGTATCACCCGCCACATCACGGTATGTGACAGTGGAATAACGTGTTTCAAAGTCGTAACCCTTCTCCTGTTGCTTCATGTTCTCAGTCCACTCCATCTGCATAGACTTCGTTGTGGAAGAGAAGAAACCCTCAAGACCGTTAGCCTTCACATCCATGTCAAGAAGGTAAGAATTAGGCTTGAGAGAGTAGGAAATGTCCAGTGAGCCACCTGCAACAGGGAGATGCATGGTGACACTATTCTTTGTCACGTCGGTTGGGCGGAAGAAGAGCTCATGGGTCACAATATTGGCTGTTTTCCCATCAAGCATCAGACTCATGTTCTGGTCATAACCGTCAAAGAGCACCACATTTCCTCCATGAAGACTCTTGTAGGTGCTGTCTTTGAGTTCCACCTTCTGCAGTTGCCCACCCTTGTTGGTGAGTGTGACACGAAGGAGTTCATTCTCAATGACAGTGGTTGCCACTTTGCCCTGTCTTGCCTCAAAGAGTGGATTGAGTGTGTCGGCTTTCTCTTCAGCCTTCTTCTCCTGTTCTTTCAGGCGATTCTTGGCCTCTTTTTGCGCTTCGATATTAGCAATAGAATCGAGTTGCGCCTGTTCTTCCATCTGGTTTCCACGGGCATAATTCTCATACGCCATAAATCCGAAAACCACTAATCCCATAAGCACGAAGGCTGTGAGCGTGTTCTTATTCATTTTTTATCGTTTAGTTATTCTATTCTTAATCTTAAGTTAGAGTCTTAAATAATACAAAATTCGTGCAAAGATAGTGAAAAAAACGGAGACGGAAGGGATATTTGTAGCAGAAATACCTATCTTTGCATTAGAATTTAATAAAAGATAAGATTTATGAAGACTAAATTCATTTTATTTCTTGCTTTGTTCACACTTGCCCTTGGTGTGCAGGCTAAGAAGTATCCTGAAATCAAATTCGAGAAGACTATTGTTGATTTCGGTAAGTTCTCAATGGATGATGCTATCAGAAAATGTACTTTTAAGTTCACCAATACAGGCGACGCCAAACTGGTGATCACGGCTGTGCACGTGTCATGCGGCTGCACTGTGGCTGACTATCCGAAAGACTTCATCGCTCCAGGTGCCAGCGGAGAGATTACTGTGACATACGATGGCAGCAACAAGATGCCAGGAAGATTCAGAAGAAACATACAGGTTTTCACCAACTGCAAGGAGGATATGGTAAGAATCTTTATCCAAGGCGACATGACCGATGTGCCTGTGACAAAGAAAGCTAAACCTGCTAAAGCCAAAGAGTAGGGGAATACTCTTCTTAGAAGCACAAACGATGACCGTTTTCTGAAACAAGAAAAATGGTCATCGTTTTGTCTTAAATAGGAACAAGCGATGGTCTCATGCGGTTGCAATACTGCTATGAGACCATCGTTTTATAAAAATAAGAGACTATATGTGACTTTTTTTGTCCGAAAGTTTTTTTATAAGAAAAATGATTACTACCTTTGTGGCATGCTTAGACCAGTGGTCTTACGCTTATTTGATATAAAATAGGAAAAGAGAACCTTCCTTAAACAGTGATCATAATAACAAGTACTCGCCCTAATGAACACACATACTGACAGTATTACCGATGCCATTTCGACAAATGGGCTCGAATCATTGGATTATATCATTATCCTAACGTATATTGTGCTTTTGCTTGGTTTGGGTTTCCTTCTTGGCATGAGGGACAAGCATAAAACAAGCACAAATGATTACTTCTTGGCAGGCAACTCACTGACATGGTGGGCTGTGGGTGCGTCGCTGATTGCCGCCAACATCTCAGCAGAACAAATTATTGGTATGTCGGGAACAGGCTATGCCCACGGCATTGCCATTTCTGCCTATGAGTTGATGGCTGCTGTAACCATCGTGGTTATATGTCGTTGGTTGCTGCCTATCATGATGGACCAGAGGGTGCTAACCTTCCCGCAGTTCTTGCAGAAACGCTATTCTGACACATCGAGCCTTTCTTTTTCCATCGTATATCTGTTTCTCTACGTCTTCGTCAATCTCACCTCTGTGGCTTGGTTGAGCGCAATGGCTTTGGAGCAGATGCTGGGTGTGGCAGGAATGGGATTCAACATATTAGGGGTTTACATATCATTCCGCATACTTTTCATCTTGATTTTGTTCTTTATTGCTGGTGCTTATTCCATCTATGGAGGCATGGTGTCAGTTGCATGGACAGACGTGATGCAGTTCGTCTTTATCATTGGTGGCGGCATTGCGGTGGCTATCTTTGCCCTGCAGGCGGCAGGCGGTGAGGACGGAACCATCAAGGATGGACTGAAACGTATGCTGGCATTCTTTCTGGACAGAGAACACTACAATGACTCCCACATGCACCTAATTGTGCAGAAGACCCATAGTTATTCGGGATTTGACAACGTGCCTGGTATTGCAGCCATTGTGGGAAGTGTGTGGGTTACAAACATTTCTTATTGGGCATACAACCAGTTTGTGACCCAGAAAGCACTGGCAGCCCGAAATCTTGAACATGCTCAGAAGGGATTCTTGTTTGCTGCCAGCATGAAGATGCTAATTCCTTTCATCGTGCTTGTGCCAAGTATCTGTGCATATTATATGGTGAATACAGAGAACGAGGAGTTTCCTGCAACGGGAGAAATTCTTTCTGCTGATGGGGTTTATCCGTGGTTTGTGACAAACTTCATCCCTACAGGTGTGAGAGGCCTTGCCATCGTGGTTCTATTGGCAGGTGCCACATCTTCTCTTGCCTCCATGCTGAACAGTACGAGCACCATCTTCTCCATCGACATTTACCAGAAATACATCAAGAAAGATGCTTCTGAAAGACTCTTGGTGAGCATTGGTCGAATCACCTCCGTGGTGGCTTTGATTCTTGCAACACTTGCTGTCCATCCTCTGCTTGGCAGTGTTGAACAGGGATTCAGATATATTCAGGAATATTCAAGTTATATATATCCTGCCGTGGCGATTCTCCTCACTATGGGTCTGATGTGGAAACTTGCAAGCGACAAGGCATCGCTCTGGGTGGCAGGACTGACCATTCCGTTGAGCCTCTTGTTTAAGTGGCTCATCCCCGATGTACCCTTCACTTTCCGAGCAGGATATGTGTATATCATTCTGTTGATTGTGTTTGTTGTCCTTTCCTTGAAGAACAAGAATGTGATACCAAACACGGCATATCTGAAAGAGAGGCGCATGGCCACGAGAAAAGGAGCGATATTCTTGTCGTGCGTGTCAGTATTGAGCATTCTTGTTGCCTTGGTCGCTACAGTGGGAAATCTGTTCTTGCCAGCCAGTGCAACTCCCGAGAATAGTGTCATTGCATATATGAATGATATAGGCTTTGAGGCATTCTTCTTCTTTGGCTTCTTTATTGGTGGCTATGCACTGGTGGCTTGGACCAACTCCAGAAGCAAGGTGCAGGATTCGCTTGCTGTGGACTTCAGTCTCAAACTCTTCTCCACAAACCGTGTATATAAGATTGCGGGCACGCTGATAGGTATCATCATTGCACTTCTCTACATCCTTCTTTGGTAGAGGATTGCATCTATAACAATCATACAACATCATTGGCTTCGTCCTTTTAGGATGAAGCCATTTTTATTTTTAGCAACTATCACATGAGCGGAAAATATACGGGAGTCTGGAGCGGGAAATATACGGAAGCCCTTTCATAGGGGAGGAGATGAATGAGGTGTGGTGCACAATGGGAATTCCTTTTCTGTATGATACGTTCATGATTGAAGGATTCTTCATGCACCAACGAACAATGCTTCAAGTGCCCATGAACAATGGTGCACAGAGGACTGAGTGAAGGCGAGCAGCCAACGACGGCTGTTTCGGGGCATTCGGTACTATATACACCCAGTTCAAAGGCAAGGCAAAGGAAGTCATTGATTGGCTTAAATCAAAGAAGGAAGGTGAAGCGGCAGGCGCACTTCATCACCACAGCATTGGTGATATTTCCCTTGTATGGGGTGATGAGAAGGCTGGACTTGCAAGTGCTATCGACCTTGTTTATCAGGCACGAAAGAGTGGCTTTAAGGTTGGTGATAAGGCCAGCATGTATGCACGTCAGCAACAGTTTGACTTTTATGGAGTTCCTGCAACTGTTGCGGACTACAAGAATGCAACCATGCTGATGATTGCAGACATTCTTAATGACAACCGAAGCACCCGACTGAAGAAGTACATGCAACTCTACAACCACAATGCTCAGGATGCAGCCAATGGTCAGCTGGATCTGTTCAGTGGTGAGGCGGCAAGTAAGGAAAGTATTCTGAATGACATCAAATCATTATTAACAAATGGGACAGAAAAAGAACAACAGAGAGCCGCTCAAGAAGCCGTTGAAAGGCGTAAAGCAGAGAGCGTGGCAGAAACTGGTGCTATCAACGATGGCAGCGAAGGAAACGGAGTAGGCAAAACCGCTACTGCATCACATGAAAATTTGGTGATGTTCTTGCAGCAATTCCTCGAAGAGGCAGGTGGGGATATGCGACTCATCGAACTTGCTACAGACGAGGAAATACAGAAACTATATGACCTTTATGATGCTTGGGAAGATGTCAATGACATTGTTGGTGAAGCCCATGCTGCTAATGATAAGTTCCTGAACAGTAAGAATGAGGCTTTGAAGAAGAAAGCGGAGGATAATATTCGCAAAGCAGAAGAAGCATCTACTGAAGCTTATGCGCCTGTGCAAGAATACTACCATGATATGTTGGATGCACATGGCATTGATGATTATATTGGTGAGCTTGTTGATGCCCCAGTAGAAGAAACAACTGTTGCAGATGTCATTTCCAAGGCAGAGGCAGAAACGGAGCAGCATCCTACCGAGGCACAGAAGGAAGCGGGAAACTACAGGATGGGTCATGTGAAGTTGGACGGATACGACATCACCATTGAGAATCCCAAGGGTAGTGTACGTAGCGGAAAGGATGCACAGGGTAATGAGTGGAGTAGTACCATGAACAATACTTACGGCTACATTCGTGGTACAGAGGGTGTTGATGGTGATCATATTGATGTGTTCTTGTCTGATGACCCCACTAATGGCAATGTTTTTGTCGTAGACCAGGTGAATGAGGATGGTACGTTCGATGAACATAAGGTGATGTATGGCTTTTCTTCTGCCGATGAGGCGAGGGAGAACTATCTCGCTAACTATTCAGATGGCTGGAGGTGTGGCATTATCACTGAGGTCACGAAGGCAGAGTTCAGAAACTGGATTGACAGCAGCCACCGCAAGACAAAGCCTTTCAGTGAATACAAGAGCGTGAAGGTGGAGGGCGCGCAGAAGGAAGGCGGACTTGGGAAGTCCGAAAATCCAGACGGAGACGACAATCAAGGCAATCCATTGAACGAGGACGGTACATTGATGTTGGAGAAGATTTCATCTATCGACGAAATAACCGATGAGGACTTCTCCAAGCCTACTCGTAGTGTCGAGCTTCCTGCATTGCCTGCGGCAGTTGATGAGGCTATTGGTGCAAATGGCAAGCCTGTTATCATCAAGAAGAATATCTTTGAGCGCAATGCAGAACGTCATGCGGACTTGACCGCTGACGATAGCAGAAACATTCTCCAATCTGCCTTGTACAATCCGAACCTGTACGGACAGAACCAAAAGGCAAAGCGACCTTATAACTGGGTTGTTATAAATACGAAGGACAAGGAAGGCAACAACCGTCTTGTACTCCTTGAACTGAGTCCAGAAAAAGAAAACGCCGAGATAGTACATTGGCACTACATCGACGACAAAGGACTGGAAAAAATTAAAAGACAAGCCGAACGTGAGGACGGGCAACTCCTCATACTGCCTTCCGAATCGGAAGAGGCTGGTGCCCTTTCCAGCCCTACGAACGACTTGTCTTCTGGCGGCAAAGTTACGAATAATTCTGCATCCGACCAAGAAAATGGTGTTAATTCTTTCAAAATCAGTCAATTTGAGTACACTACCAAGCGTGGTAAGAAAATAAACATGCAGCTTGTAAGGTTTGAAAGTGAACTTGGCAAGGAGCAGATGAATGCTGCAAAAGAACTTGCAAAGGAAGCAAAAGGCTGGTGGAGCAAAGAAGATGGCGGTTTCCTAATGCGTGATGTTGACAGTGCTCAGAAACTCGCAGATACAATCTTAGGTGATAATGAAGCAGTTGCAGATTCACAGCCCGTTTCGTTAGAAGACATGCAGAATACCACAGAAGAGACGAAAACGCCACAGCCTAAGAAAGTGAATGTTGAGAGCCTTTTGGGTGAACTTAATGAAAAAGGTGAAGCCAAGTTGAGTGACCATGTAGAAGAAGATGGCAATACGAGCGGAAACAAACTTGTGACTGACGAACGCTATGAGCAGTTAAAGGCACGTATGCGTAAGAAGTTGGGGCAGTTGAACGTAGGTATTGACCCGGAAATGCTTGCAATAGGTACAGAGATGGCAGTGTATCATATAGAGAAAGGAGCAAGAGCGTTTGTTCCTTATGCCAAGGCAATGATTGAAGAACTTGGCGATGCTATACGTCCATACCTTAAAGCCTTCTATAATGGTGCTCGTGACCTCCCAGAGTTTGATACTAATGGTTTGGCTGAGGATATGACACCTTATGATGAGGTGCGCAAGATTGACATTGCGAACTTCGATAAGGATTCCACTGATGCTATGGCTACTGCAGACATGGTTGTCAAGGAACAGAATGCAGAGAAGCAAGCGGAGGATTCCAAGAAACAAATCAGTGACTCAAGAAACAATAAGCGTAAGGAACAGCAAAAACAACAGCTTGACCTATTCGCAGAAATGAATGAGCAAGATAATTCTATTTCAAATACAGAAAGCAATGAAACAAATGACGTACAAACTCGCTCCTCTGAAGAAGGGCGAGAAAGACAGCAGCCTCAGCAGGATGCGCCGATGGGAGGAAGCACAGGGCATGAAACTGAAGGAACTGACGGACGAGGAATGGGTGGACGTAGTACACGTGATTCTGTGTCTGACAGAGGAAGAAGCGAGAGAGTGGCTCGCACAACTCAGAGCCAGCAAGGTCTAACATACGATGCTGGCACATCAGGAACGGTTGCCAAGAATATAAAAACAATCATGCGGAACGTGGCAAGGACTACGCTCCAAAGGCTGTTGATGCTCGAATTGAAGCCAATATCAAGGCTATCGAATTGATGCAACTGCTTATGACGGAAGGTAAGAAAGCCACTCCTGAACAGATGGAGGTGCTTCGCCAGTTCAGCGGTTGGGGTGGTCTTGGCAAGGCATTCAATGAAAACCTGGGTGGTGCATACAGCTACAATCCTATCCCTCGCCGACTGAAAGAACTGCTCGGTGATGAAGCGTACAGCCAAGCAGAAATGAGCCGTAACAGCGCGTACTATACCCCTGCAACTGTAATTGATACGCTGTGGGACATAGCACGTGCAATGGGCTTTAAGGGAGGAAAAGTTCTTGAAGGTTCTGCAGGTATTGGAAATATCATTGGTGCTATGCCTACTGACATGAGTAATCGCAGTAGCATCCAAGCAGTAGAGATTGATGAAACTACTGGCAATATTCTTTCTTTGCTTTATCCCGACGCAAATGTAGAGGTTAAAGGCTTTGAGGCTACAAAAGTTCCTAACGGCAGTATTGACCTCGCTATTACAAATGTTCCTTTTGTTACAGGACTTCGTGTAATGGACACGACAGGCGACAAAGACCTGTCGTCAAAGTTCCATGATATTCACGATTTCTGTATTGCCAAGAACGTACGTAAACTTCGTGAGGGTGATATTGGAATATTCATAACATCAAACGGCACACTTGACAATAGTCAGAAACTACGCAACTGGCTTGTAAGTGAAGGTAGTGCAGATGTTGTCGGTGCATTCCGTCTGAATAATCAAACCTTTGGTGGTACTGGAGTTACATCAGACATTATTGTTATACGCAAGAGAGTGAACGGACATAAGTCTGCTCATGCTATCGACGTAAGTACCGTTACTGCAGAACGTGCTGCAACCTACACAGACCCTAATACAGACAAAGAGCGTACTGCTTCAATGGACTACAATAAGTATTTCGTTGAGCATCCTGAAAACATGGCAGGTGAGATGCACTTTGGTTTTGAGAAGGGCGATACCTACCGAGCATCAAGTAAAGCCCTATATCCTACAACAGGAAAGAACCAGTCGGAAATGCTACAAGCATGGTTGAAGGGTTTTGAGACTATGAGTGAGGATATTCCTCAGACAGAACGTGCTGATAGCGATGTCACTGCAAATGCCGTTTACGAGGAACTTGGTGCAGATGTAAAGGAAGGCTCGCTCATTCTTGATAAAGAAGGAATGCTATGTGTTGCTCAATATGGTAAAGCCGTACCTCTGTCAGTCAATACCAATAAGGTGAAAGGCACTACAAAAGCAGAGTGTTTCAACAGATACCAGGCTATCAAAGATGCGCTTGCTGATGTTCTTTCCTATCAGACGGAGAATGATAGTGATGAGGGACTTAAACCGTTACTTGTGAAGTTAAACAAGTCTTTTGATGATTTTGTCAAGACATACGGTCATCTGCACAAGAATACAAGTATTTCATTCTTGAAGAATGATGTAGATTTCCCAAACATCCTTGCCTTGGAGAAATACAGTGAGGTGGGCGATAAGAAAGGCAATAAGGTTGCCAAGTATGATAAAACTGATATTTTCAGTCAGCGTGTTGTTGAAAAAGACAAAGCCCCAGAGCCTACGAATGTGAAAGATGGAATCATTGCCAGCATCTATCAATATGGACGCATTGATATACCTTACATATCCGAACACCTTGGAAAGACGGAGGAAGATGTCAGAAATGAAATCGTTGAAAGCGGTTTAGGTTTCGAGAACCCTATCAATATGCAGATGGAAGTTTCATACGAATATCTCAGTGGCAATGTTCGTGAGAAACTCAGACAAGCCGAGGAAGCAAACGAGGATGGAAAGTACTCTGCAAATGTGGAAGCATTGCGGAATGTTATTCCTATGGATATACCTTCACACCTCATAGACTTCACGCTTGGTAGTTCATGGGTAGAGCCAAAGCTTTACGAGGATTATGTCAAGGATAGGACCGACGTAGATGTAACACTCATCAATGCCGGTGGTACATGGTTCATGAAGACGCCTTATTATGTCAGTCACGAGAAGAATAAGGCTATGGGTGTTCGTGGTCAGGTCATCAATAAGCTAATTCTTGGTACAGACCTCATAGAAGCGGCACTGCAGAACAAGACCATTACAGTAAGTGAGACACGCAGCATCGGTTACGGTTCAAGTAAAACGACAGAGACCGTCACCGACAAGGAAGCGACGCAGGCTTGTGCTGCAAAGATTGATGAGATTAGAGCCGACTTCAAGGAATGGGCACGCAAAAAGATGCATAGTGATGCAGAAATGTCTGCACATATAGAACGCATCTACAACGAGCAGTTCAACAACTATGTACCTCTGACAGTCAGTGACGAGTTCGCACCTCAGTACTTTGGCGGAGCAAACCATAAGTTCCAGATGCGTCCACATCAGTCTAAGGCTATCATCCGTGGTACGATGCAGCCATTGTTGCTTGCCCATGAAGTAGGCACAGGTAAAACATTTACCCTTGTCAGCACTGCAATGGAGATGCGCAGGCTTGGAACAGCCAAGAAGCCTATGATTGTAGTTCAGAACGCTACCGTAGGTCAATTTGTGGCAAGTGCCAAGGAACTCTATCCTAATGCCAAGGTTCTTACATTGGATGATAAGGACCATACAGGAGAAGGAAGAAAGAATTTCTATGCCAAAATCAAGTACAACGATTGGGATATGATTGTTGTTCCTCAGTCAGTATTTGAGCGCATACCAGACAGCGAAGAACGTCAGATGCGTTTCATTCAAGACAAGATAGACGAGAAAATGGCTGTGCTTGAGAAGATGCGTGAAGCAGACGACAACGGCAAAAATTCCATTGTCAGGATGGCAGAAAAGGAAATCGAGAAGTTACAAGACCAGTTGGGCGCATTAGGTGAAACCTTGTCAGACAAGCGCAGTCAGCGTGATGGAAAGAAAGAAGCCGTCAGACGGCAGAACGCGATGGTAAAGGCACAAGAGATGCTCGACCGCCAGACAGACGATGTAGAGAACTTCGACGATATGGGTGTCGATGCAATACTTGTAGATGAGGCTCACGAATATAAGCATCTCGGTTTTGCAACTGCAATGCAGAGAGGTGTGAAAGGCATTGACCCTTCATATTCGAAGAAGTCGCAAGGTGTCTATCTGAAAACTCAGGCGGTGTTGGAGAAGAATAATGGTCGTAATGTCATTTTTGCTACCGGTACACCTATCAGCAATACGGCAGCAGAGATATGGACGTTCATGCGCTATCTCATGCCAGCCGACACCATGAAGTCATACGACATCTACTATTTTGATGATTTTGTTCGTAACTTTGGTAATCTTACACAGATGCTGGAGTTTACAACAAGTGGCAAGTTCAAAGAGAACAATCGTTTTGCAGGATATGTAAACCTTCCTGAACTGGTTCGTATATGGTCAGGCGTTGCTGATACTGTTCTCACAGAAGATGCACAAGCCGTCAAGGACAATGTGCCAGACATTGAAGGAGGACAGGCGCAGGACATTTATCTTCCTCAGACCCGTGCATTGCGTAGTATTATGAAGTTCGTGAAGAGCGAACTTGATAAGTACGATAACATGAGTGGTAAGGAGAAGAAGGAGAACAGCCACATACCACTGACGATGTACGGCATTGCCAAGGCGGCAGCCGTAGATGCTCGTCTTGTCATGGCAGATGCGGAAGACGATGCCAACAGCAAGACCAATGAAGCCGTGCGCCAGACACTGCAGTCGCTTAAGGATTCTGCCAAGTACAACGGCGCAATAGCCATTTTTGCAGATAACTATCAGAACAAGCATAGTGGCTTCAATCTGTACGAAGACATCAGAAAGAAACTTATTGAACAAGGAGTGCCAGAAGAACAAGTTGTTGTTATCCGTTCCGGTATGACCGTAAAGAAGAAGCAAGACATCTTCGACAAGGTGAACCGTGGAGAAATACGTGTTGTCTTAGGCAGCACCTTTACGCTTGGCACTGGCGTGAACATTCAGGAGCGTCTCCATACTCTGATTCATCTTGATGCTCCAAACCGTCCGATGGACTATACTCAGCGCAATGGCCGCATTGTTCGTCAAGGCAACCTCCACAAGTCTATGGGTATTCCTGTCCGCATATTTCGTTTTGGAGTCCAAGACTCCCTCGACGTCACAGCATATCAGCGTTTGAAGACCAAGGGAGTTATTGCAGACTCTGTGATGAGTGGACAGAAAATGCTCCAGAACAGTATGGAAGACCGTACTATGGAAGAAGACGAAGATGTATTTGGCGATACTGTAGCACAGCTCTCTGGTAGTGAATATGCCATGAAGAAGAACCAAGCCGAGCGTGATGTGCGCAAGTACGAAAGCAAAAAGAAGCAGTGGGAAGCAGACCAGACATACGTTCACAATGCCATTCCTCGTATAACGCGAGAAATAGAACAAGCAGAAGGGACAGTTGCTGCCGCACGGAAACATCTTGAAATCATTGTAAAGGCTTTTGGAGATGGCAACACACCATCAATCACTATTGGCAAGAAAACATTTGCCACTATTGATGCAATGGCAGAATTCTTTGCAGACCAGAACAAGAAAGTGAATGAGACTGCAGAGGAAATGCGTAAGTCTTCTGGTGAAGACATGCGTACTCGTAATGTTGATGTCAAGATAGGAGAGATCACCTTTACTATAACCACTACACAGAAAAAAGAACTCATCAGCAGTAATGGTTTGATTACGAAGGTATCACGCTCCGTCACCTATTCATGTCCTGAACTTGGTTTGGAGAATGAGAAAGGCGGTTCATGGTTCAAGAATGCCATTGAGGAGATTCTACAGAATGTCTCTTCGGGCAATGATTTCCGTGAGCAGATAACACGTTATACAAATATTGCAGAACGCTTGAAGAAGGAGTTGGAGCAAGTCAAGAGCCGTGAGGGTCTGCCATTCCAGTATGGCAAAGAACTGGAAGAAGCACACCAGCATCTTGATGAGTACACCAACCTAATGAAGCAAGAACTCGAAGAAAAGGAAAAGAAGTATGCAGAAATGGATAGCGAGGTAGATGCTGCAAAAGGCATTACCGATGCAGAGGAAGCCGAAAAGGAAGAAGATTTGTATCGTAAAGATGAAATTGATGATATTAACGAGCGTTTCAATGAGGAGTTGCAACAGCAGATAGACGGAACTTTGCCAGCGGGCCACATCTACTCATTGGGCATGCCAGGAGAGGTGTTGCTGAGTA
>JAAYDO010000035.1 GCA_012729225.1 Bacteroidales bacterium
ATCGTAAAGATGAAATTGATGATATTAACGAGCGTTTCAATGAGGAGTTGCAACAGCAGATAGACGGAACTTTGCCAGCGGGCCACATCTACTCATTGGGCATGCCAGGAGAGGTGTTGCTGAGTACGGGAATCGCAAATGCACCGATTCAGTTGAATTCCGCAAAACTTAAGGACAAGTCTTCAAACTTCGGTCATGATTACAACCTTTCTGAAATACGTGATTTGGTAAAATCGATCAATAAGCCTGTTGCTATATTTGCTTATGGAAGTAAGAAAAAGGCTCAGAACTTAATAATAGAGATTCAAAGTGGTGACAAGAACTTTGTGATAGGATTATTCATTCGCCCATCGGTCGGAGGAAAGGTTCTTGAGATTAATAGCATACGTAATGTTTTTCCCAAGGATAATGCAGAATGGTTGAATTGGATTAATCAAGGCAAACTACTGTATGTGGATAAAGAAAAAATCCAAACCTTGATAGACAAACAGCGAATCAATCTCGCTGAGGTTGAGTATCTTGATTTGGATTCTGTGGCAAAAGTAGTGAAAGATTTTGAGAATCCAAAGGATTTTGATGGAAATCTGCGTGACGGTGATGGAATTATTGGCGATGATGAGATTTCCACAACAAACGACCCCCATTCGAAGATGTTGGGCAGAAGCCGTTTCTCCCCTCGGCAAAGGAGTGAGTTTGCATCAAGGGAGAAGGAGCGCATGGTGAAGCGTGCAGAGGAACTTGCCAAGAAACTGCATTTGGATAATGTGGAGATTTTGACCGATGCCTCTTCTCTTTCTGGCAGGAGAAGTAAGGCGAAAGGTTTCTACAACCGCAGGAGCGGAAGGATCACCATTGTCATCCCCAACCACACGGGCAAGGCTGACGTGGAGCGCACGCTGCTTCATGAGGCGGTTGCGCACTATGGACTGAGGGAATTGTTCGGCGAACAGTTTGACACTTTCCTCGATAATGTGTATCAGAATGCAGAGTTGTCGGTTCGTGAGAGGATAGCGGGTCTCGCCTCCAAAAGAGGATGGGACTTCAGGACGGCTACAGAGGAGTATCTTGCAGGTCTTGCAGAGGAAACGGACTTTGAGAATGTGAGCAGGTTCAGCGGATGGTGGTCTTATGTGAAGAGTGCTTTCCTTCATATGTTGCACAAGGTTGGGTTTGATGGCTATGACGGCCCTTTGTTGAGTGACAATGAACTCCGCTATATCTTGTGGCGCAGTTATGAGAATCTTGCAGAACCAGGAAGATACCGCAGCGTGCTTGGTGAAGCTGCTGACATTAGCAGGCAGATGAATCTGAAGGTGGGGAACTATGCGGACGATTCCATGCAGGAGGGGGAAGCCATTTCTGCAGCCGAGGATGATGGCCCTAACGGTGGCGGCGGTCTGGGAGAGTATGACGGTAGCGACTTGTATAACAAGTACAGTGAGTACGATGGAATGACAAAGAAGGAAATAAGCGAAGCACAATATAAGAAGGCTAAGGATTTGGTTAAAGAACTTCGAGACAATGGTATAAATGATTTCTATATATCAAGAGGAACAACCGATCACGGCGTAAGCACTTATATTGTAGGTCGTGGAATGAAATTTCGTTTATCTGATCATGGTGTAACAAGATTTGATAGAGTATTCGGAGAACATCATATTGGTCTCAAAACACCATCAATACTTGGCGAAGTTCTAAAGCAGGAACAGCGTGAGAAAGAGGCCGTTGAAGAAGAAAAGCGAGCAAAAGAGAAGCGAAACAATCTTCTTTCTGAATGGGGTAAACTCATGAACAACGAGTTTAAGAATGTTGCCATGTTCAGCATGCAGACGTGGCAGAACATGGACGGGTTTAAGCAAAAGCACCCTAATGCTATTGCGATTGTTCAAAGAGAAATGGACGATGGCAAATATTCTTATGAATGGGGTGAAAAGGTGGAAGATGCAAAACTTGTTGATAATGGCTTTGGAAAGGTTTATCAAACAAAGAACAAGACATACAAGGCAGTTCCTTCGTATAACTATATTGAAACCATCGTTAAATCAGATGGCAATATTGGAGAGGATATTAGACTACGTGACATGTTGACTTCTTCTGACGCTGAGTACATGGACGCTGTGAACTATGGTGACATGAAGAAGGCAGAAAGAATTGTTAGGGATACTGCTTATAAGGCTGGTTATACAGAGATAGCATGGCATGGAACTGGCTCTAAATTTTTTAAATTTGCAAAGGAGTTCCTATCAGTAAATACAAAAGCAAGATCTGCTGCTGACGCATTCTTTGCTACAAGTAATGTTTACGATGCCGCATCTTATTCAAGATACGCACTTGCTCGTGTGTTCGCTGAAAGCAATGGAATAGATATTGAAAAAATTACGAGTCCAGCATTTACATTTAAACAGATTGCTGATAGAATTACTGATAGCGAAAAGGAGCAAATCAAGAAATATGGAGAGTTCTCTAAATTAGTTGAAGAAAGTGAGAAAGAGGCTTCAAATATGCTTGATGTAGTATCATTGGCGGAACGTCTTGGATTCACACCAAGTTATCCTAAAGCAAAACACTTGACACACTATGCAATCGTTGATAAAAACCTTGTAGAAGAATTTTGTAATGCGGTAAACGATATACTTCCAGAAAAACTAAAAATTGAAACAGAAGAAGATGTGTATGGATATGTTTGGTACAAGTTTGGTGGTGAGGTTATAGGGAAATATCGTTATCATGAAAACCATAGTGAAAACCATTTGTTTGAACATTATATAAAAGGCGAGTATTACTTTGATCGTCTAAAAGGCGGGTTAGCATCATACATTCTTTCCCAAAAGATGGAACTTCCACCAATGAAATTGTTCATAAAACAAGGTAGAGTTAAGACATTAGACTATAGTAAAAGGAAGTTTGTGCTTTCCGAAAAGTCAAAACGACCAAAAGGAAAGGATACGCAGTTGTGGAAAAACATATACGATCCTTCCATAAAAGCAGACCACTGGCTGTTCTATGATTCTAATCAAGTCAAGTCTGCTGATACTATCACTTATGACAACAACGGTAACATCATTCCTCCAAGTATGAGATTTAACGAAGCGGACGACGATATACGTTATCGTAAAGATGAAATTGATGATATTAACGAGCGTTTCAATGAGGAGTTGCAACAGCAGATAGACGGAACTTTGCCAGCGGGCCACATCTACTCATTGGGCATGCCAGGAGAGGTGTTGCTGAGTA
>JAAYDO010000104.1 GCA_012729225.1 Bacteroidales bacterium
GTCTCTGCTGATGCTTGCGAATTGCTCAAAGCTCTTATCGATGGTAATCCAAAGTTCCATAAACTCTATAAAATGTATAATTTATATGTCGCTTGATGAATGAATATTCACTTGCGAAAGTTGAGTATATAATGAAAAATGTTTCTTCCTCAAAAAATGTTACATGGTGCTTGATGCCTTAGCAACAGGAGTAATCCCGTTGCGTTTCAGCAGGGCATTAATGGTGGGTTCGCCTCCTCTAAATCGCTTGTAGAGTGTCATAGGATGTTCTGTCCCTCCTTTTGAGAGCACATTGTCACGAAAACTCTGTGCTGTGGTTGGGTCGAAGATTCCTCTTTCTTGGAATAGAGAGAAAGCATCTGCATCAAGCACCTCTGCCCACTTGTAGCTGTAGTAGCCAGCAGAATAGCCCCCTGCCATGATGTGTGAGAACTGAGTTGTCATGCATACGTTTTCCTCATCAGGTCTTACACGAGCACGACTCCAAGCCTGACGCTCAAAGTTAATGAGTTCTTCCTTGTTGCCTTTGTATTCTTTCTCCATCGTGTAGAAGGCCATGTCGAGCAATCCAAAGCTTACTTGTCGCATGCAGGCGCAACCACAGTTGAAGTTACGACTTTGGGTGATGCGGTCAATCAGTTCTTTTGGAATGATTTCGCTTGTTTCGTAGTGGGTGGCAAAGGTGTTGAGGAACTCTGGTTCAATGCTGTAGTTCTCCATGAATTGAGAAGGTAGTTCTACAAAATCCCAATACACGTTAGTGCCAGAGAGCCCGCTGTAAGTGGTGTTGGCAAATATGCCGTGAAGCGCATGTCCAAACTCATGCAGGAAGGTTTCTACTTCTCCAAGCGTGAGCAGGGCGGGCTTGCTGTCAGTTGGCTTGGAGAGATTCATCACAATAGATACTTGTGGACGAATGTTCTTTCCGTCTTCTGTTCTTTCCTGCTCTCTGAATGAAGTCATCCAAGCACCAGATTTCTTTGTGGCACGAGGATGGAAATCACAGTAGAGTAGGGCTAAGTGACTGCCATCCTTGTCTATCACGTCGTAGGTCTCTACATCTGGATGATAAGTGGGAATGTCTTCTCTTTTTTTGAAGGTAATGCCATATAGCTTTGTGGCAAGACCAAACACGCCTTTCTTCACGTTGCCAAGTTCGAAATATGGACGGAGCATTTCACTATTGATATTGAACTTGCTCTCCTTGAGTTTATTGGCATAAAAGGCGAAGTCCCATGCTCTGAAACGACGAGGATCATCTTCTGTGAGGGTGGAAGGGTCTATATGATTAGTGCTATAGTAGAGATTCTCCACTTCCTTCGTCTCCTCTTGAGCAGTTGGCATATATGTGTCAATGAGTTGGTCAAACAACTGATACACATTCTCTGTCTTCTCAGCCATGCGGCGCACGAAGGCATAGTCGGCATAGTTCTTGTATCCTTTTAGTTGTGCAATCTGTCGATGCAGATTCACTATCTTTTCCACAATAGCCACATTGTTATTGTCATTGTCATGGGTGCAGAGTGTATTATAGGCCATATATATCTTCTCTCTCAAATCTCTCTTGGCTGAATAGGTGATGAAAGGAGAGAAGGATGGCGCTTGTAGTGTAATCACATAACCTTCCATGTCCTTTTCTTTAGCAGCCTGTCTGGCTTGATCAATGGCACTTTCTGGGAGACCTTCCAGATCTTCCTCTTTGGTGAGATGGAGGAGAAAGTCATTGGTGTCTTTCAGTTTGTTTTGAGAAAACTGCAAGGAGGCTATGCCCAGTTCGGCTGATAGTTTGCGCAACTCTTGCTTCTTGTCATCTGGTAGGTTTGCTCCACTATGAATGAAACCGTCATAGCAGTCGGTCAGCAACATCTTCTCTTCTTCGTTGAGGCGCACAAAGTGATCGGTCTTATGGTCCTCATACACAACCTTCACTCTTTCAAACAAAGATGTGTTCAGCGTGATGTTCTTCGCATGTTCTGACATGATAGGTGACATCTTCTGTGCCAACTCATCCAGAAAGTCTGTTGTTTCTGCACTGAGCAAGTTGTAGAACACATTGGTTACTTTCTCCAGTGTTTCTCCACTTTTGCTGAGTGCTACAATGGTGTTCTCAAAAGTTGGAGCATCAGATTGATTCACTATACGATCAATCTCCAGGTCTTCCTCTTCTATTCCCTTCATCATGGCAGGCTCATAGTCTGCCTCTGTGATTTTGTCAAAAGGAATATATTCGTATGTTGTGAAAAACGGATTCAAATGTTCTTGATTCATCTTGGTTTATTTATTCATCTTGTTAATGGATGTGTTCTTTAATTGTTGATCTTTACCTCTAATCGGTAGCACTCTTGTAGGTCTTTGAGGATAATCATACCTCTTTGTAGGGAGAGCAGCCCTTCTGTTTCCAGTTTGTTGAGTGTGATTGACACATTGAGGCGAGTCTCATGAAGTATGTCTGCCAATACTCTCATCTTGATTTTTGCTTCTTTCTTTCCCTTGGCTATAGTGGCATAAGAGAGGAAGAACTTAACAATCTTCTGTCTTACGTTGTCTTCTGGGAAAAGACATGTGAGTTGTTGTGTTTGCTGATAGCGGTTACATGCCATATTGAGGAAGTTGATCTTGATGATGTCGTTGTTCAGCAGATGTTTCACCACCACACTCTTGTCGATGGTTAATGTGCATCCATCTGTTGCGAAAGTATAGGTGCGTGAATATTTCTGGTGCATGCCAAACATGTTGTATGGCTCAAGTATCTTGGTCTGAGGCAGTTCTTCTGTGTAGATGAAACGGCCTTGAATGTCACGATATTCGGAAGTGACCTCTCCACTGATGATGTAGATAAGGCATCGGCAACTATCACCCTGAAACACAATCTCGTCTCCTTGGTGATGGTTGGTGAAATCTAATCGCACATGCGACATCACATCCGAAATCTCTGCTGTGGACAAACCCTGAAAGAGGGGAAGCTGTAGCAGGCGTTCAAACATGGTCATTTCCATAAGCCTCGTCTCATCTTCAGTTTTATTTTATTGAACAATCAAGTTTTTCAGACTCTCGCTACTCCATATCTTTGTCTCGCCATTCTCATCAGCATAGATGAAGAATGCCATTAGGTCTGGTTGCCTCTTCAACACTTTTTTTGCCTCGTCAAGTCCAAGTACCATGAAAGAAGTGGCGTAGGCATCGGCTTTTGCGCAGTCTTCTGCCAACACCGTGGAGGAGAGAACACTGTGTTGCACAGGATAGCCTGTGTGGGGGTCTATCGTGTGTGCGTATTTCTTACCGTCTTTCTCGTAGAAGTTTCGGTAATTGCCCGAAGTAGCCATGGAGAGTTGAGTAATCTGCAACACTTGCTCGATCTCAGCATTCATGTTGGTCACGTCGTCAATGGGTTTATTGATACCTACACGCCATAATTCTCCTTTAGGATTGATACCTCTCACTCTTACTTCTCCACCAATCTCCACCATATAGTTTTTCACTCCCTTCTTTTCAAGGTATCTGCCTACCATGTCCACACCATATCCTTTTGCTATGGCGCTACAGTCGAGCATGGTTTCGTCCATGTCCTTTTTGACTATCCCATCTATGAGGTGTACTTTCTGATAGCCTACCAAGGGCAGAAGACTATCCACTTTGTTCTTTGTCACCTCATCCATGTTCTTAAAACCAAATCCCCAGAGATTCACCAATGGGGCAACAGTGATGTCGAAAGCTCCGTTGGTGGCTTTTGACACCTCTTGAGCCAAGATGAACACTTCTGTGAACATCTCGTCTGCTTTCATGTTGGTATTATTGTTGATGGCTGTAATTACAGATTCCTTGTTGAATGGAGAAAGAGAAGCGTCCACCTGACGGAGTGTGGAGTCAATACCATTCTGTAGAGGTTGCGCCGACTGATAGGTGATGTGGTAAAAAGTGCCAAACACGCCACCTTCACATTTTTGTGTCTCGGCATCATTCCATGCTGTGTCAATCTTCAGGGCAGAAACTGCATCCTTCTTTTTCTTGTCTTGATTGCGTACCACGTAGATTGTACCCACAATCAGAAAGATGAGCAAAGGCCAACCCCACCACTTGATTTTGTGTGGAGCATAAGGATCAAAAGCCTTCTTTTTCTTGGCTTCCTTATCCTTACCCTCATTCTTCTTGTCGCTTTCTTGTGGATTATTCTGCTGTTCCAGAGTCATTTGCTGATTCTGCATCTGCTCCTTCGTTTCCAGTTCCTGTTGCTCCTTCGTCATGACTTTCTTGTTTATCTTCTTCTATATCTTTGTTTTCCTTCGTAGGAGTGTTTTGTGCAGGAATATTGCCCGACGTGATTCTCACCCCTCGTTTATGACTACGCTTCATGCCCCAATTTAGATCGAAGATGAGATTGTATGTCCCTCCCCAGCAAGTGCTGTTGGTCGTATATCCATATCCTGGTATGCAGTGAGGCTTGGAATAGTCGCTTTTTGTCGATGCAATTTCAGTCTTATATCTTACCGACCACCCCATGTGGAAGTTCTTCATGATCTTCACCTCTACACCAAACACCAGTTCTGCCCAGTGGCTCGTACATTTGATACCTTCTTGATTAAAAGACTCGCTACCTCCCCAGATAGGGTCAGTTTGTGCAGGTCCAGAGATGTCATATTTGAAATTCGAAATACCATAGCGCGCACCTAAATACAGGCGATTGCTCTGGAATTTGTTTTTCAGCATATTGAGATCAAAGCCCACACGAGCATAAGGCGCTTTCACATCATACGTCACTTTGGTGTTGAAGTCTTCCTTTTTGCATTTACCTACACCCATTTCCACTATAGGAAAGAAGGTGTTCTTCAGGTTAAGTCGTAAGGCTGCTTCTGCTGTTCCATAGTCAGACACCAAATAGGCTATAGGACCAAATAGATCTGCTGACAAAGTAAAGCCTTGAAAGAATACAAGATGTTCCTTCTGTTCCTCCACGGCGATGTATTTTGTTGGCCTTGGGCTCTCTCCTGGCATCAGAGGCTGATTCTGTGCAGAAGCATGGTCTTCAGCCCGTGACTGTTGCGCCTGTTGAGGCTGAATGATGGCCTGAGGCTCTTGAGACCAAAGAGGTGAAGAGGCCATTCCAAAGAGGAGTAGGGTGATGATATGTTTTGAAAAACTCTTTCCCATGACTTGCTAATCCTCCACGCTTCCGTTAAAGTAAATCTTCACATTGACGTTGCCCTCATAGTTTACCTGTGCATTGCTGATTTCTATGTGGTCAATGGCGGCATCAGTGGCAGAAATATTCTCCAGGGTGTGAAAGCGATAAGTGCCACATTCAGGCTGTTCCACATGAGGGTAGCTGCTATGTTCAATCTTGATGGTATCTTTCAGCGTGATTCTCTTGTAGGAAAGAATAAGGGTGTCTATCTTGTTAAAGTAACTCATCGGAATCTTCATGCTTGATGCTTTGCTCAATTGATTGACAAGTATCGTGTCATTTCTCACCTCTCTGGCAGTCTCTGTGTAGCCTTGCTCCACTAATGCTGCATCTTTCTCATATTTGATTACCACGGGGTTGCCCAATTTGCGGTACACATATTCGGTCTTATTGCCAGGCATGAGTGTCGTCACAGTGATGGTGTCACCATAGTTCACAGCATTACCTTCAGCATCGTAGAAACTGTAGTTACACAACACTGTGTTCTCAAGCGGACAGTTGTTGGAGTAGCAACTGGCTAAGAGTAGTACTATTCCAGCCACTCCCATCCACGTCTTATTTCTTCTAATGTCAATCACTGAAAAATGTTTTCTTTTCAAAAATATTGGAATGTCCTAATATGTTAGGAAAATCCTAAAGTTCTTTTTCCACCTGATACTTATTTCTCTCTTGACTGTTGCGGCTGATGAGATCGCCCAAGAAACCACCTACAAACAGTTGAGTGCCTAAAATCATCATGACCAGTGAGATGTAGAAGTAGGGGCTATCAGTCACCAAAATGTGTGGCTCGTTTTGAGCCAAAGCCACCAGTTTGATGGCTCCTACAGTCACGATGGCAATCAATCCAATGATGAACATGAGTGTGCCAATGAACCCGAAGATGTGCATAGGTTTCATGCCAAAACTGTCAATAAACCAAAGACTGATCAAGTCAAGGTATCCATTCACAAAACGATTCAGTCCCATAAACTTGCTCTTGCCATGCTGACGAGCCTGGTGGTGTACAGGTTTCTCGCCAATCTTGTCAAAACCTGCATTCTTTGCCAGATAAGGAATGAATCGATGCATTTCTCCATACACTTCAATGTGCTTAACCACATCGCGTCTGTAGGCTTTCAGTCCGCAGTTGAAATCGTGTAAGTTTTGAATGCCACTCACCATTCTTGTAGTAGCATTAAAGAGTTTTGTAGGGATGGTTTTAGAGAGAGGATCGCCCTGACGACGGTTCATCTTATAACCGCTTACGAGGTCATAGCCTTCCTCTTTAATCATTCTATAGAGTTCTGGAATTTCATCTGGACTGTCCTGCAAATCAGCATCCATTGTGATGACCACATCACCCTCCGCCTTGTCAAATCCATGAAATAGGGCAGGACTCTTGCCATAGTTGCGTCGGAACTTGATGCCGTGCACTTCTGGATACTCCTTGATCAACTTCTCAATCACATCCCATGAATGATCGGTCGAACCATCGTTCACAAATATCACCTCATACGAAAAGTGATGCTCATCCATCACGCGCTTAATCCACTCATGCAGTTCTGCAATTGATTCCTCCTCATTGAAAAGAGGCACTACCACTGAAATATCCATATTTTATTTCTTTTCGCTATTCACTTTTAACGTTTAGATTTTCTGCTTGCCACAAATGCTGCCACAAACGACAAGATTACACTGAAGAAGAAGTTGTTGTTGAATACAACTAAGGTCTTTTCCCATGCCGACAACACATCAATTTCTTTCAGTATGTTGATCATCTGTGTCTGCTGGCTGGCCATGCCCATCTGCTGATAGGTCTTGGTCATCTCAGGCTGGGTCAGCAAGTTGTTCAGTTCTTCCATCAGTCTTCCGTCGTCTATGAATTGGAAGAAGGAGAACACAATCAGACCATTCATGAGACAGGCGTACATGAACATGGAAAAAGAGAAAAGCAATCCTTGCAGATAGTTCATCCGTTCGTCGGCAAGAGACATTTTTCTGTTGAGTCGGTATGCCAATGCAAACGGAAGTACCACTCCCACTCCGCAGAGCACCAAGCAAAGCAGAATGAGTAGCCCATTGTTGTAACTGATACCTTCCACATATGTGAGGAACGCTCCTCCCCAAGCCAAACCCACGAAAGTGCCGTATTCCATCGAATACGATTTGTACACTGTATTTCTTGTTGCCATTTTTAGTTGTAAAGAATCAATTTGTAGTTGCGAGTCATTATGCTTCTGCATCTGCTCTCTGTAATTTTTCACACATGTGTTGCACGCATGCGAAAAATATGTTACAAAGATACAACTTTTTCGGGACTTTTTCAGGAAAACAAGAATATTTAACGGTAAATAACTTGAGTTAGATAGATTCACGTTTGATTTTCCAATAAAACCTTGCAGAAGAGGTTGTGTGTCGGAGGTATTTATCACCTATGACCGATAGAGGGCTTGAATTTCCCATTAGGAAGTAATTAACTTATTCTCGTATCGAAGGCATATCGAAGGCATATCGAAGGCTTGTGAAAGTAGGAGGGATGAGTTTTCTCTTGTGAAAAGATGCGTTAGTGCACCTTGTCAGAATTCTTTTTTACGAAGTCTTTCCAAGAGTTGAACTTGTGTTCTGTTTCAGGTTTCCCCATCTGGATGAAGTGGCAGTAGGCGGCTCCTAAAGCATCTGTGGCATCTAATTGCACATCCATTTCTTCCTTCGGAATGTGGAGCATCCTTTGCAACATTCCTGCCACCTGCTCTTTGGCTGCCGATCCGCGACCTGTTATGGCCATCTTGATTTTTCTTGGTTCATATTCCGTGATGGGAATGTCACGCATGATAGCAGCGGTGATTGCCACTCCTTGTGCTCGTCCCAGTTTCAGCATTGACTGCACATTTTTGCCGAAGAAAGGGGCTTCGATAGCCATTTCATCTGGTTTGTAGGAATCTATAATGCCTGTGATACGCTCAAAAATCTTGCCCAAACGTAGGTAATGGCTTTCGTATTTCTTCAGTTCTATCACCCCCATAGCAATCATTTCAGCCTTGTTGCCTCTAACTTCCAACACTCCATATCCCATCACGTTTGTGCCAGGATCCACACCCAGAATTATCTTCTCTGCTCTGTTGTTTGGCTTCATCATCTTTCCCTTCTTCCTTTATCCGTTATTCCATCACTTCCATCACCGTTGGAAAACTTATAACCTTCTTGTTGTATAACTTTGACATTTCGTTGTTAAGTTTCGTCCCTTCAGATGTATACCATTTGTGGAGTTGAGCCATTTCCTCTACTTCAAATTGGACACAAAAACTTTCCGTTCCATCTTCTTGATTTGATATGATTCTACTCATTCTTGCATTTCTCATCACACCTGATTTCTGTGCTTCGGGGATGTACTTTTCTTGTAAGTAGATGATAAGGTTTTTAGATTCCTCCATCTCTGCGTGAAATGTAGTGTTGAATATCAGCATAGGATTTCTTTTATGATTGAAAGTATATTAAAAAAGGATGCACCACTTAGGCACATCCTCCATTTAGAGCCGGATGGGGGACTCGAACCCCCGACCTACGCATTACGAATGCGTTGCTCTACCAACTGAGCCAATTCGGCAGCGCAAATAGCAAAAAGACTGTGCCTTTTGTTAAAAGCAATGCAAAGGTAATACTTTTTTTTATTATGAAAGCATCTTTTTGTAATTTTGTTCTTAAATTTGCATAAAATAAGAGATTATGGCAATAAGCCCCATGAAGTAAAGTCAAATCAAATCATGAAAGGAAAGAAAAAACAGTTAAGCATCCTGCTCTCATGCCTTGTCATCATAGGTTTTGTGGCAGGAATGAATCAGTTGTGGTCATGCAAGGGCAATGACAAACTCCCATCAGAGGCGAGCAAGGGCTTCTACAGCATGACAAGTGCAGAGAAGAACGAGCAATTTGCAGCGGAGGAAGCTGAATTAACTGCTGAAGAACATTGGGATGACAAAGAGATAGTAGCCCCTTATGAAAACCTTGAACAGCCTGCGGAAATCAGCGGGGATATACTCATTTTCAAATCTCAATTCATTATTTCCTACAATCTCAAGACTCGTTGTCCAGACTATGTGTGTTGGGCACTTACCAAAGAACGTGCTCAGGGCGGTGTTCCACGCTCCAATGAGTTTCGTGGTGATCCAGTCATGAATGATGCCAGTCGTGTGGAATCTTTTGATTACAATGGGTCTGGCTATGATCGTGGACACATGTGTCCTGCCGCTGACAACAAGAATAGCCAGAAGGCTATGGAGGAGTCCTTCTATATGACCAATATTTGTCCTCAAGACCACAATCTCAATATTGGGGCATGGAATGATCTTGAGATACAGTGTCGTGAATGGGCTCGTAACTACGGCACTCTCTATATCTGTTGTGGTCCTATTTTTGATGGCAAGCAGCCTAAGACAATAGGCAGTCGTCATCACATGAAGATTGCCGTTCCCGATCGTTTCTTTAAGGTCATCCTCGCACTTGGCCACACACCCAAGGCCATAGGCTTTATCTACCCCAATAAACCCTGCAATGGTGATATGCGTGATTATTCCGTTTCTGTAGATGAGGTGGAGCGCATCACAGGTTATGATTTTTTCCCTCAACTTGATGACAAGATTGAGAGAGAGGTTGAAAAAAAGTTCAATCCTGCTTCTTGGGGAATATAAGAGCAATGGATTTTCCAATCTCTTGCGGTCTTCTATGCAATACTCATGAGGAGCATGATGTCTGCAATGCTCATGAAATGAAAATCACTCAATAATAAAATATGAAGAAATATGTAAAAGACCTAATGGTAAAAGCCGTGGAGTTTCCGCACGACCTCTATGTCTTGCTTAAACTCACAGATTCAGAGCCTTTACCAGAAAGTTTGCCAGGACAGTTCGTGGAGGTGAAGGTAGAGAATAGTCCCAACACATTCCTCCGTCGTCCCATCTCCATTAATTATGTGGATAGGGAACGTAATGAACTTTGGCTTCTCATCAAGAAAATAGGTGAAGGCACACATCAATTGGCTCAGCTCAAAGTGGGTGACAAGCTTAATCTTGTTTTTCCTCTTGGCAATGGTTTCTCTTCTGTGCAAAAGGCAGGAGAGAAAGTGCTTCTCGTAGGCGGTGGAGTAGGTGTTGCACCTATGCTTGACTATGGGAAATATCTCAAGGAAAATGGCGCACAGCCTGTATTCCTCTTGGGAGCTCGTACAAAGGCAGATCTTCTCGAGCAAGACCTCTTCAAGTCTGTTGCTCCTGTCTATGTTACCACCGAGGATGGTTCTGAGGGTGAGAAAGGTTTTGTCACTCAGCATTCTCTTCTTCAGGCAGAGAAGTTTGACCGTATTTCAGTGTGTGGTCCTAAGCCCATGATGGTGAGTGTGGCTCGATATGCCAAAGCCACCTCCACGCCTTGCGAGGTGAGTCTTGAGAACATGATGGCATGCGGTATTGGTGCTTGCCTTTGCTGTGTTGAAAAGACAGTCAAGGGCAACGTGTGCGTATGCACGGAAGGACCTGTTTTTGATGTAAACGATTTAACTTGGGAGGTATAAGAGATGGCAGATTTAACAACAAGGATAGCGGGTCTTACGATGAAGAACCCAGTGATGACAGCTTCGGGTACATTTGGCTATGGCGTGGAGTTTGCTGATTTTGTCAATCTTGAAGAAATTGGTGGCATCATTGTCAAGGGCACAACGCTCAATCCTCGTGAGGGTAACGACTATCCTCGCATGGCTGAAACAGCCAGTGGTATGCTCAACTGTGTGGGCCTTCAAAACAAGGGTGTGGAATATTTCTGCAATCATATATATCCTGAAATAAAGGACATCAAGACCAATATGATTGTCAATGTGAGCGGTTCGTCTCCCGAGGATTATGCAGCATGTGCGGCTCGTATAGATGCGCTCGACAACATTCCTGCCATAGAACTCAATATCTCTTGTCCTAATGTCAAGCAGGGCGGTATGGCTTTTGGTGTCACTGCCGACGGTGCAGCCCAGGTGGTCAAGGCTGTTCGTGAGGCTTATCACAAGACTCTGATTGTAAAACTCTCACCCAATGTCACCTCTATTGCAGATATTGCTCGTTCTGTGGAAGATGCAGGTGCCGATGCTGTTTCACTCATCAACACCCTCATGGGTATGGCTATTGATATTGAAAGGCGCAAGCCATTGCTCAGTATTGCCACAGGAGGTCTGTCAGGTCCAGCGGTCAAGCCTGTTGCCATTCGTTGTGTATGGCAGGTTGTCAAGGCTGTAAGCATTCCTATTGTAGGTTTGGGAGGCATCATGAATGCTCATGATGCTATCGAGTTCTTTCTTGCAGGTGCTTCTGCCATAGAGATTGGCACGGCAAACTTTGTTGATCCCGCTGTCACCGTCAAGGTAGCCAATGGCATCAGCGAATGGTTGGATCAGCATGGTTGTGCGTCTGTCAATGATATTATTGGTCAGCTCGATGCCTGATGAATAGTTTCTGGCAAGATATTCTTGAGGTCTTTGAGTCCGCTCAAACACTGCGTCAAAAGTATCGTTATTTCCATGATGCGCTCTATCGTGTTTGTATAGAGAAGACCAAAAGCCTGCCAGCAGACTACAACGACTTTTTCTCTCGTCTTCAGGCTGTATGCCGACTGACCAACTATCCGCTCCATTCGGTGGATAGTTTCCGATGGCGTGCTCGTCAGGTGTTCCTGCATGATATGGAAACGGACGAGCACACCTTCTTGATGGACATGCGTATCTTTGTCGACGCCTTTGCTCATTTCACCTCCACACCTGTGCCTGATCTCTTTAGAGGTGCTTTGCCCGATGTGGCAGCCTTGCCCATCTCTTTAGAAAAGATTCAGCATCAGACACGCCAGAAACGCATGCGCTTCATGGTGGAAAGAGTGGAAGAACCTTATGTGTATGCACGTACTCGTGACATCCCTTCTCCAGAATCCTTCCGCATTGACATCTCTGCCAATCAACACACTCTCACTGCTGTTCAACTTCTTCAGCCAGGCATGCAGTTCAATGTGGTGTCCTTCACCATTGATGCAGAAGGTATCTACCATCCTCTTTATATCGTGGTAGAGCCAGATTTTCTGCTCGACACCACCAGCGTCACCAGTTGCATCAAAGGGTGGGGTGATTCTGCCTTCAATCATCTTTTGGCAAAGTTCCAGCCCTCGGTGAGTACGGTTCACACGCTTATGGGAGACTTTGCCAACCAGTTCCTTGATGACATTCTTCATCAGTCTGACGCAGACTATCTTACCTCTATGCGCAAGGTCTTTGCCGATAGGGCTATTGATATCTGTGCCTGTCCTGATATAGACGCAGACTTCTTCAGTGCTGCCCATCAGCAGTTCCTCAACATTCAGTTGATAGTGAGTCATCTCAAAGAACAGCCCTACATGAACAAAGATGATGTTGATATTCGCATAGAACCCTCCTTCTTCTGCGAAGCACTTGGTCTGCAAGGTCGTATGGACGCTCTGATTAATCTTGACGACAAAAGAAAATTCCTCATAGAACTCAAGTCGGGCAAGTGGGATGAGTATCGCAATCGTGCCAAGGAGGAACACCTCATGCAGATGTTGCTCTACAAGGAGATTCTATTTTATAATATGGATGCTCGGCAGACAGATGTGATGGGCAACCTGCTCTATTCAAAATATCCGCATCTGCAAGAGCAACGTAGTTTTCAGGAAATCATCTTTCGTGCCATGAATATCCGCAACTCCATTGTGGTGCTCGAACATGGTCTTCGAGAAGGGAAGGCTTCTCAATGGTTGCCTAAACTCACCCCTGAGTCATTGAGGCGCAATCCTAATTGTAGCGATAAGTTCTGGACAGTGTGGTGTCTGCCACCTCTTCGTGACAAGCTCAACCCGCTTCATCAGATGGACTCTCTTACTGCCGACTATTTCTATACCTTCCTTCAGTTCATCGAACGTGAACAGGCAGAGAGCAAGATGTGTGATACCCGTCCTGATTCCACTCGCGCGCTTTCTTCCCTATGGAATGCCGACCTTCATACAAAGATTGAGAATGGTGACATCATGATCAATCTTTCCCTCATTGATTTCCGTTGTGATGAAGGCATAGAGGCTATCTGCCTGCATCGCTCTTCTGAAGAGGCTGTGCAACCCAACTTCCGTATCGGTGATGCCGTGATTCTCTACCATCGCAATGGTGAAGAGGATTCTGCCATCACCCAAGAGGTGATCCGTTGTTCGGTGGAAGACTATGATGATGAGCGCATTTGGCTTAAACTGAAATACCCTCAGAGGTTTCAGCGAGAAAGAGCTAAAGAGAGCGGTTCGCTTCGCCTTCTTCCTCCTTATTTTTCCACAGAGTCTCTCTATGCTGTAGAGCATGACCACGTGGACACCACTTTCCGCAGTCTTTATAGCGGTCTTTTCTCTCTGCTCACTTGCAACAAGAACCGGCGTGACCTGATTCTTTGCCAGCGCATACCCTCTGCTGACGAACTCTTTCTTCTCATGGGGCCTCCTGGCACAGGCAAGACCTCTGTTGCGCTCAAGCGTATGGTGGAGGAAGAGCTTGCGCTCGACCACAATGTGCTCCTCATGGCATATACCAATCGTGCAGTTGATGAAATCTGTGAGATGCTTTCCACTATCAATCCTTTTCCCGATTATATTCGTTTGGGACGCGAACTTTCCTGTGCTCCTAAGCATCAGTCCCATCTTCTCTCTCAGGTGATAAAGGGATTGACCAACAGGCAATCTGTCAGCGAGAAGATTCAGTCCACACGTGTGTTTGTAAGCACAGTGACATCTATGTGCGGACAGCAGGCACTCCTTTGTCTCAAGCACTTCCATGTGGCTATCTTTGATGAGGCTTCACAGATTCTCGAACCTCAGATACTCGGCATTCTCACTTCTTCAGCCATCGACAAGTTCATCATGATTGGTGACCACAAGCAACTCCCTGCCGTTGTGGTGCAGGATGAGGCTCAATCAGAGGTTCGCTCCCCGCTTCTTCGTGCTATAGGTCTTACTGACTGTCGCAATTCTCTCTTTGAGCGTCTCTACGAGCAGAATCGTCATAACACTCATGTGGTGGCGCTGCTCGACCATCAGGGGCGCATGCATCCCGCCATTGCCGACTTTGCCTCCCGTGTTTTCTATGATGGACTGCTCCAGCCAGTAGGCTTGCCTCATCAGAAAGAGAATCTGCCTTTCAGCATTTTTGATGCTGATAATGCTATAGAGTCATTGGTGTCCACCCACCGTTGCGCCTTCATCAATGTGCCTCGTCCCTCATTGGAGGATCGACAACTCAAGGCGAATTTGCTTGAGGCTCGCATCATTGCTCAACTCATCAAGGGCATTCACTCCGTCTTCCACAAGAATGGGCTTGCGCTCAATCCTCAACATCAGATAGGTGTCATTGTTCCTTTCCGCCGTCAGATAGCACTGGTGCGCTCAGAGATTGCCAAACTTCATCTCGACGACACAGCCAGCATCATGATAGACACTGTGGAACGCTATCAAGGTTCTCAGCGTGACATCATCATCTATGGCACTACCATCACCCGACGCTACGAACTCGACACGCTCTCCAATCTCACTGATACTCCTTCTGGACCAATAGACCGAAAGCTAAATGTGGCGATTACCCGTGCTCGCAAGCAACTCTTCATCCTCGGCAATGAGCGTCTGCTTCGTCAGAACACCATCTATAATGCCTTGATTGACTATTGTAAACAATAGTTGTGCCTCATTCTGCCAATCAGCGCAAATTGTATGGAAGACTCCTGTCTTGAGATATGAAATGCGTCCCGAGTCCAATCCTTTTTCTGTTGTAAACATCATTAGGAATGGTCGTTGTAAACAATGTTGAAAAGGGAAATGCAACCATGAATTTTATGGAATGAAGCACATCTCACGATTGGAGTTTTCTTCGTGCTTCAACGAACCATTGTTCAAGTGCCAACGCACCATGCTTCAAGTGCTCATGAACAATTGTTCGTTGGCCTTCGCACCATGCGTGTGTTTTTGCTCTTGCAAGTATGGGGTAGCAGAATCTCCGTTTCATGGGTGCATCATACAAACAGAGCCACCCTGTCTGCACATCATGTCCACTTTATGCCATCACTGCTTAAAAAAGTCTCTGTTCACTTTTCATTCTCACTTAAAAACACTATCTTTGCAACCAAACTATTATTCCCATAGCTTTCTAATGAGAAAAATGAGACTTTTCATGATGGTTGTCGGCATCACACTGTCGTCCATCGCCACAGCACAAAAGAATGCGACTTTTCAGCAATATATAGATCAGTATAAAGAGGCAGCCATTGACCAGATGCGTCGCTATCGTATCCCTGCCAGCATCACCCTCGCACAAGCCTTGTTGGAGAGTGGAGCAGGTTCCAGTTATCTGGCTCGCACTGCCAACAATCACTTTGGTATCAAGGTGAGTGGTGGATGGACAGGACCATATGTCACTCGTGATGACGATGATAAGGACGAGCGTTTCAGAAAATACAGCCATGTGTCTGAAAGTTATGAGGATCATTCCAAGTTTCTTCTTAAAGACCGTTACAAGTCGCTCTTTGATCTTAATCCTCAAGACTACAAGGGATGGGCTCGTGGACTCAAGGCATGTGGCTATGCTACATCGCCTACTTATGCCAATCGGCTCATTACTATCATAGAGACCTACGAACTCTTTGATCTTGATGAAGACCGTCTTGGTTTCAGGCGTTACAAGCGACCAGAGCCTCCTGTCTATGTTGCTCCCACTCGTCACAGCGTCCGTATGGTCAATGGAGTTCAGTGCGTCACGGCACGTGAGGGTGACACTTGGGAAGGTCTTGCTAAGGAACTGAAGATTTCCAAGAAGAAACTCCTTAAGTTCAATGAGATAAGTGAGGATTATCAGCCAGCACCTGGTATGAACATCTTCCTTGATAAAAAGGCAAAGAAGGCAGAAGCCCAATATAAAGATACTTGGCACAAGGTTCAGTCAGGAGAGTCCATGTATGCTATTGCTCAATACTATGGCATTCGTCTTGAGAGCCTCTACAAGATGAACTTCAAGGACGACTCTTATGTGCCAGCCACTGGCGATTTGCTCAAGGTAAGGTGAGGGGAGTGAAAGAGATGTTGGTTTCTCTTCCCACTTGTTGGCTTTTTGAGCCTTTATGGATGCCTTTAGGTTGTCTTTGCCGATGACAAGGGTTTGTTGCCGGTGAAGCCTGAAGGCAGGTCTACAGAGAGGTTTTTTACAGTTGGCAGAGATCGAAAAGAAAGAGAGAGACAGGTCGGTGATTGACTTGTCTCTCTTTGTATGAGGTGCATGACATGTTTTTCCCTCGTTACATTCTTCTTTGCAGATGTGGTGAGAAGAAATGCCCGAAGATTTTTTTCATGGCAGACGGTTTGTGTTCTGGTCGGGGAAAACCACCTGAGGCTTGAAGGTCTTGGCTTCTTCAAAGTCCATGATGGCATACGCCATGATGATGACAATATCGCCTACTTGCGCCTTTCGGGCCGCAGCTCCGTTGAGACAGATGCATCCGCTACCACGTTCGCCTTTGATGACATAGGTGTCAAAGCGTTCACCATTGTTGTTATTGACAATAAAGACTCTCTCGCCGACAATAAGGCCAACAGCATCCATCAGGTCTTCGTCGATGGTGATGCTGCCCATGTAGTTGAGGTTGGCTTCTGTCACCTTTACACAATGCAACTTTGATTTTAATACTTCAATTTGCATGACTCAATCTTCTGATAGTCTTTTATTTATATTTGATGTTGTCAATGAGGCGGATGGGGGTAGAACCACAGAATACAGTGATGCAACCCTGGATGTGTGGCGCATCTTCCCATGCAGTGACACTCTCAAGAGTGAGGGCATTAACGATGTCGTAGTACTGCACTTCCAAGCCTTCAATAGCATTGATCTCACTGACTGCCTTGTCGTGGGTTTCCTGCACCGAGTGTGTCTTGCTGTATTCCACACTGGACTGGAGTGCCTGATAGATGCCTGGGGCAATGGCACGCTCGCTGGCAGAGAGCAGCGTGTTGCGTGAAGAGCGCGCGAGTCCATCATCTTCACGGATGATTGGACATGGGCAGATGGTGAGTCGTTTAGCCCATTCAGCACCTTGACATTTATAGTCTGCCACCATCGCCTTGATGACTGCAATCTGCTGGAAGTCTTTCTCGCCGAAGTAGGCACGGTCTGGCTCTACAAACATGAAGAGCTTGCTGACGATCTGACAAACACCATTGAAGTGACCTGGACGGAAGGCTCCTTCCATCACCTGGTCGGTAGGAGGATAGGAGAAGCTGCGTGTGTCAGGTTCTGGGTATACCTCTTCAACCGATGGGGCAAACACGTAAGTAGCGCCGATGGAGCTGAGGAGCTCGCAGTCTGCGTCGAGTGTGCGTGGATAGGCCTGAAGGTCGTTTTTGTCGTTAAACTGTGTGGGGTTGACGAAAACGCTGACCACAGTGGCATCGTTTTCCTGTACGCTTCGGCTCACGAGTGATGCGTGGCCTGCATGGAGCGCTCCCATGGTTGGCACAAGACCAACGGTTTTGTTTAGGCTTCTTAAGGCAGAAACCTTTGCCTTGAGTTCTTTTACAGAATTGATAATTTCCATTTCTTTTTGTTCAATTCATCAAAATGTGGGTGCAAAGGTACGAATTTTAGCGAAAAGAGGAAAGTGAAAAGTGAAAAATATATGTTTCTCGGGCAAATAAGAGGATAGAGGAGTGGGGAATGATGGAAAAAGAAGAAGCTGTTGGCAATAAGAAAGGCAACCGATTGAGTTCGGTTGCCTTTCTTTATGTATAGCCTAAGTCCCTACGGAAACTTGGATTTTTCTCTTTTCACAATTCACTTTTCACCATGTTAAAGTGGATAGTTCTCGAAGTCGTAGAGAACTGTGGAGAGGTATCGCTCGCCTGTGTCTGGGAGAAGAGCCACAATCACCTTGTCCTTGTTCTCTGGGAGTTTGGCCAATTCTGCTGCTGCATAGGCTGCCGCACCAGAGGAAATGCCTACGAGCACACCTTCAGTGGCTGCGAGTTTACGGCTGGTGAGGATTGCGGCATCATTGGGTGTCTTGAAAATCTCATCTACCGCCTCACGGTTGAATATCTGAGGGATGAATCCTGCTCCGATACCCTGAATCTTGTGAGCACCTGGTGCTTCACCGCTGAGCACGGCTGATGCCTCTGGTTCTACAGCCACAATCTTCACATTAGGGTTGAGTTCCTTGAGGCGTTTGCCTATACCGCTCACAGTGCCTCCTGTGCCCACACCTGCCACGAAGATGTCAATCTTGCCATCAGTGTCACGCCAGATCTCTTCAGCAGTATTGGCATAGTGGGTTGCAGGATTGGCTGGGTTCTCAAACTGCTGGAGAATGATAGAGCCAGGAGTGGAGTCGCGAAGTTCTTCAGCCTTGGCAATAGCACCCTTCATGCCAGCAGAACCTGGTGTGAGAATCACCTTTGCACCATAAGCCTTCACGAGGTTGCGACGCTCGATGGACATGGTTTCTGGCATGGTGAGGATGAGTTTGTATCCTTTCACAGCACTGACAAAGGCGAGGCCTACACCAGTGTTGCCCGATGTTGGTTCGATGATGGTTGCGCCTGGTTGGATGACACCACGCTTTTCTGCATCGAGCACCATGGCGAGTGCAATGCGGTCTTTCACAGAACCTGCTGGATTGAAATATTCGAGTTTGGCGATAATGTTTGTCTGGAGTTTCTCTTGTGCAGAGAAAGAACTGAGTTGCAGAAGCGGGGTGTTACCCACAAGATCTGTTAGTTGTTTTGCAATCTTAGTCATAATATGAATGTTTTTTGTTATTGTATTTATTGGTGCAAATATACAAAATAATTAATGATATAATCAATGAAAGACTCAAAAAACGTTGATAGTGTTGATATTTGTCTTTTCTTAACTGATTTGAGCAAATGCCTGGTCAAGATCAGCGATGATGTCTTCAATGTGTTCCACTCCTATAGAGAGACGAACAGTGGTTGGAGTGATGTGCTGTTCGTTGAGTTCTTCAGGACTGAGTTGTGAGTGTGTTGTGGTGTAGGGGTGAATGACGAGCGACTTGACATCAGCCACATTGGCGAGGAGAGAGAAGATTTGTAGAGAGTCGATAAACTTCCATGTGTCTTCCTGTGTGCCATTTATTTCGAATGTGAAGATGCTGCCACCGCCATTGGGGAAGTTCTTCTCAAAGAGCGCATGATCGGGGTGAGAAGCAAGGAGTGGATGGCTCACGCTCTTCACTTTGGGATGGTTGGCAAGGTATTCCACCACCTTTTGCGCATTGAAGATATGACGCTCTATGCGGAGTGGAAGTGACTCTACACCCTGCAGAAGAATCCATGCGTTGAATGGGGAAATGGTGGCACCTGTGTCTCGGAGGATGACAGCACGGATACGTGTGACGAAGGCAGCCGCTCCTGCCACCTCTGCAAAGATTGCTCCATGATAGGAGGGGTCTGGCTTAGCGAGAGTAGGATACTTGTCAGCATTGGCTTTGTAGTCAAAACGGCCTGCATCTACAATCACACCTCCGAGGCTTGAACCATGACCGCCGATGAACTTGGTGGCTGAATGAACGACCACATCTGCTCCGTGTTCGATAGGACGGAAGATGATAGGTGCAAAGGTGTTATCTACGATAACTATAGTGTTGTGTTTGTGTGCGATTTCTGCAATAACATCCAGATCGGTCACATCACTGTTGGGATTGCCAAAGGTCTCTACAAAGACAGCCTTGGTGTTGGGACGGATAGCTGCTTCAAGAGCCTTGAGGTCGTGAGGATCGACAATGGAATAATCTACTCCTTGAGTGCTGAGAGTATGGGTAATGAGATTGTACGAACCGCCATAGATGTTGTTGGCAGCAACAATGTGGTCACCATTCTGTGCAATGTTCTGGAGTGCATAAGTGACCGCAGCCGCACCAGAAGCAACTGCAAGACCTGCCACTCCTCCTTCGAGGGCTGTGATGCGGTCTTCAAATACTCCCTGAGTGGAGTTGGTCAGACGGCCATAGATGTTGCCTGCGTCGCGAAGACCAAAGCGGTCTGCTGCATGCTGAGAGTTGCGGAACACATACGATGTGGTCTGATAGATAGGCACAGCACGTGCGTCAGTTGCTGGATCTGGAGTCTCTTGTCCCACATGGAGGGCAAGTGTTTCAATGTGAAGTTTCTTTGTCATAGTTGTGTATTTTTTATTTGATTATAATTGCTTGGTTGATTGATTGCATTGTGTTCATTCAATGCGTTGATGTTTTGTCTCATAGTGTCTTGTTTTACTATTGACGATGCAAAGGTACGATGTTTCAGATGTATTCTCCAATAAAAAGCATCAACATTAGAAAATTAATCTTAGAAGAGATTCTTCCATAGAAAATTTATATTGATGGTATTTGGCTTTTAACATTTTTATACGAGTATGAATCCCTGTCTCTTCATACGAACAAAGGAGCTTTTACATCATTTTCTCCTGAAGAACTTTGGTCTTGTCGGGAGAAAGAAGTAATTTTGTACCCTATACATTATATATAATAAAGACCTTCAGATGAAATTGATGTACTTAAGGATAACAGCCGTTACCTTCGCGCTATGTTGCCTGCTCACCACGACAGCCCAAACGACAAAGGGTAAACCTTCCTATGAAACGTATTTCCACACAGCCGAATTGCCAGATGCAAGTGTGTATCTCCCTGCTCCGCCCGACACGTCGAGTGTGGCTTTTGTAGATGACTTCATGCAGTGGGTGTGGGGAAAGTCTGTGAGAAACACGTTGCGTGGAATACAGGCAAGTGATGATTCTTATTATGGAGCAGGGAGGCTGGCCCAGGTGTTTGGCGATGCTATAGGCATAAGGATTTCTCGCAAAGAGACACCAGCCATGTGGCGACTCATTCACCGAGTGGGCGAGACGGGCAATAAGGCTACGAACTTGGCAAAGAGGAAATACATGAGGAGAAGACCATTTATGGTGATAAATGAACGCACTTGGGGTAAATATGATGATGAAGCGGACTTGCGACCCAATGGTTCTTTTCCTTCAGGACATACAGGATTTGGGTGGAGTGCCGCTTTGGCTATGGCAGAAGTCGCTCCCGAGGCTCAGGACACCTTGCTGCGAAAGGGCTACGAATATGGTGAGAGTAGAGTGATTGTGGGCGCACACTGGCAGAGCGATGTGGATGCTGGATATATGGCCGCTTCTGCTGCTTGGGCAAGGATGCACACATCCTCTGAATATATAAATGATTTGAAGGAGGCAAAGGCAGAATACCGACGCATCAAGGGGATAAAGACCAAAAAGGTGGAAGCGGAATACCCACGAGTGGAAAGAGTGATGAACCTGCCTTCAGATTCTTCCACCTTCCGCATGTATGGCGATTGGTCTGCATATTGGTTGTCTAAGTCTGTGAGGGAAACGGAGCGTGGACAAGAGGCTGTAGAGGATGCGGACTGCACAGAAGAGAGTTTCATGAACTGTTTCTCTCCCTGTGTAAAGATGACCTTGAGCGAAAAGGATACACCTCAGATAGCGGAGTTGATGAAGAAGGTGTTTGCTGAACTCTGCGTTGTATCGGGCGATGCCAAGGATGCCACCTTCCGTACAAGACCTTTTGCCCGAATGGGTGAGAGTTCTGGCATAGAAGAACTCAATGACCATTACCTAAAATCATCCAGTTTCCCTTCGGCTCACTCCATGTTGGGGTGGGGCTTAGCACTTGCATTGGTGGAGGTGATGCCCGATTGTCAGAATGAACTACTCTTGAGAGGTTATGAATATGGCAGAAGCCGAACCATCTTAGGACTTCACTTTGAGAGTGATGTGAAGGCTGGCAGAGTGATGGCAGCATGTGCATTGGCAAGAATGCATGCAGATACAGACTTTCTTAAGATGATGGAGGAGGCAAGGAAGGAATATACGAAACTGAAGAAACGACAAAACTGATTGGCGAGAGCAAGAACCAGACGTGAAGAGTACCATCTTGATGGCAGCAAGCTTGAATTCAATTGAATGTTTCATTGAAACTAATCTATTGTGTCCAACTTTTGGGGTTCACTTCACAGATGTCTCAATTGTCTCAATCTCATCCCTTCTGATACGTATGTCCTTAAAACACTCGATTCGTATTTTGACTTTTTTGCCTCTTGTGCCACAGTGCATATCTGGGTGATTGAGATTGAGACAAGTGAGATAAGGAAAGAAAAAATGGTGGAATTATCCCATACTCCTATCGAAGGTCTATCGAAGGCATATCGAAGGCTTGCAGAAGCATGGGGAGAGGCTTTTTGTCCGTGAAGGGATTTTGTCGTGTTGCTTCCACACAAGTGGCATGATGAACAAAAAGCCCTCAGTCTTTTTAAGGCTGAGGGCTACATGAACCATAAAACTATTTTTGCTCAAATAGATTGCAGGGGGTTCAGAAGAGGGGCTCTTCCCAAAACTCATCATCGAGGAATATAAATTCCTTGCTTGCCGCAGGTTCTGTGGCTGGTTCTTCACTGATTCCTGTTTTGAATGACCCTACAAGGCAACTTTCATTCATCCCAATTTCTATTACACTGATATTGGGGACTAAATACTTTTTCTTTTCCATTTTCATTTACTATTATAAGTTTTCTTTCCGTCCTTAATATAGACACCCTTAGGCTGACCATCAAGCGTAGTGCCGATGTAGCGACCCTGCATGTCGTAGTAGCGCACAGTGCCGTCACGGTCGGTGGTCTCGATGGTGCGAATGTCTGTGGTCTCACCTTCCAGCAAGAGAGCCAAAGGCTTGGCTTCCCGTGTTTCCGATAGAGTGAGGTAGGCACGGTAAGGAGGGATATTGACCGCATCGTCGCCGGCAGTCACCTTGTGGAACTGACCGTCACTCTGCAAGATGTAAGCACCAGCGGCTGCAGCCTCGGCATTGCTCATACTGGTGTAGGTGGCGCACCATTGGATGCCGTTGCCTTCGTTGGCCACAGGCTCGGCTTCAATCCAGACCCCATCGCAATCCAGGTAATCCATATCGTTCTGTGGAATGACGAGATAGGGTTGGTAAGCCGAGAAGGGTATAGGGAACTCCCTGCCCAGATCGTCTGCGCGAGATACCTCGCTGAATAGGGCAACGTCACCGTCTATCTTCTTGAGCGTATATACTTTGTCATCCGCACTACTTACCTGCTTCCAATCGTATGGCAGGACAACGGTGTAGGCCTTACTGGCTGTGAAACTGCGATCGATGTGGAATTGGTAGGCGTAGAACTGCAAACCTGCGGGCATACATTCGGTAGGTTTGAAAAGTTCACACTGCCAATTTTGTGCAATCGGATTGTTGTTGTAATATACATAGTTGGCGTTGCTCACCTTGCTTTCGTCGTAGAAGCTCGGCATTTCGCCCAACTGCTGCGCCCAGTAGCACTGGTCGGTGCGCCCGGCTTGCAGGAGGTTCGTCACCTCGCCGTTCTTGAGTTGTTTCTCCGTCACCTGTGTGCCTTGCAATTTTCCGCAAGAATTGAGGTAGAAACAGTGATTGAGCGTGAGGTCGCCATTGCTGCTGCCGACAAAGGTTCCACTCCAATCGGTAACGTTGTTCGTGCCCAAGTAGAGACAGTTGTTCAGAATGCAGTTACCATCTGAGTACTGGATGAATCCACCCCAACTCCTTTGAGCATTACTGTTAGTACCATTGAAAGATCCTGTAACCATGCAGTCGTTGAGGGTGAGGGTTGCGCCACTACGTACACTCTGTACCAAGCCACCAGAATTGGCACTTTGTGATGAAGTGGAGGTAATCGTAATATTTAGAGCACCGACACATTTCGAAATCGTATTCGTACCGAAAACATTGCCAATTGGCGCTCCGTAACCACTGTTTGTGCCATTCATCTGGCCCTTAAAGATGACGTTGCGGATAATGGCATCCTGAATATATTCAAACAAATATATGCCTGAGCTTAAATTCCAATTCAGAGTGATACTGTGGCCGCCACCGTCGAACGTACCACCATATTTAATATTATTCTCCCCCACCTTCATGGCCCAGATATCATTTAAATTGTTAGAATAACCCAAGTCGATATCCGCCGTCAGGCGACCGTTCAGCACGTTACGTCCACCATTTACAAGTGCGCAGAACGCCTTCCAGTCGTCCTTCGTGGCTATGTCGTAGTATTCATGCTCAACAAGCGTAACGACGACGTCCTTGTCGCCAGTCACTGGGGTCGATGCGTTGAAGTCGTCGGCAAAGGTCATCGTATAGTAATAGTGGTCATTACAATTTTCGTCCATGAGACCTTCCAACACTGGCAAAGCACCATAAACGCTCTTATCCTGATTGGCATAACGTGTGGAAAGGAGTTGTTCATCCTTCTTAAACGTAACCTTATACACACGTCGCGTAGCATCGGCTGTGGGCAGTGGTGCATCTTCTGCACCAAGCATCTGTCCCCAGAACTGGTCGGTTCTGTCGCCTTGTAAGAGATGCGCCACCTCGCCACTCTTCAACTGATCTTCCGTCACCTGTGTGCCCTGTGCTGTGCCGCAAGGGTTGAGATAGTAGCAGTTGGTGATGGTGGCGTTCTTTGCAAAGGTTCTGCTCCAGACTCCGCCGTTATTGCTGCCCAGATAAAGGCTGTTGCTGATGGTGCAGACGGCTTCCTGACTATACACAAAGCCACTCATTCCCCAGCTGCCCCCTTCGTCCGTGGCGTTGAACGTTCCTTTGACGATGCAGTCGGTGATGGTCAGGTCGCCTTTTTGGTATGCGTTAAGATATACCAATCCAGATGCACCGCATGCACCACCATAGGCGTAGCTGCTGGTGATGTCCACTTCGCTGATGCAGCCGGAGATGGTGGTTTTTCCCACAACTCGGTCTATCAGCCCTGATGTTCCTTGGAAATCTGTTGTTATCTGCCCCTTGGTGTGCAGGTTCTTGATGGTCGCTCCACCCGATGTATAAAAGAATGGTGCTGCCTCAGCTTTACTGATATTCCAGTTCAGAGAGAGCGTGTGGCCGTCGCCATCGAAGGTGCCTGAATAGTGATTGCCATAGTTTCCTATCATCCACACGTTACTGCCGAGGTCAATATTCTTGGTCAATTTGGCATCTACGGTAATCTGCCCGCCGTTCACGAGGTCGCAGAATGCTTTCCAGTCGTCAGCTGTGGCAATCTCGAAGTATTCCTTGTCGGTGAGGGTGACGGCTACGGTCTTGTCGGCTGTTACTGCGGTCGATGTGTTGAAGCCGTCGTCAAAGGCGAGGGTATAGTAGTGGTGGGCGTCGTAGCTGCTGCCGAGAATTTCCTGCAAGGTGGGCAGAGTGCCATTGATACCCTTACCCGTGTTGGCATAGCGCGTGGTCACCACCTTGTCATTGTAAGTGAAGTCCACCTTATAGATATGCTTGGCAGCGTCGGCCGTGGGTTGCGGCTCGGTGTCGGTTCCGATGGTCTGCCCCCACACGTTGTCCGTCCTGCCATTCTGCAACAGATAGGGCACCTCGCCGCTCTTCAGCTGTTCGGCAGTGACCTGCGTACCCTGAGCCGTGCCGCAGGCATTGAGGTAGTAGCTGTTGTTGAGAGTGGCATGGCTTGCAAATGTATTTGCCCATGCCCCTCCGTTGTTGTTGCCTGCGTAGAGGCAGTTGTTCATAACACTTGTGCCATTTTTGTCATTTTCGTAATGAGTAAACCCATTCATTCTAATTTCGTCCTTATTTGTCGTGGTGTGGATGTTTCCCAAAACAAGGCAATCGTTGAAGGTTAGCGTCCCGCCGTAGACACGGGATACCATGCCACATATCGTCCATGTGGAATATTTACTGCTACTGCCACCTGTAAGATTCACCTCGCTAATGCATTTGGTGATGGTCGTTGTGCCGTTGGAAGAAGAAGCTAATCCTGCTATATCAGCATCTTTGGCAGTGATCTGCCCCTTGGTGTGGAGATTCTTGATGGTAGCATTTCCCAAAAAGGTGAATGGGGCTAAACGGGTTTTTCCTGTCGCAGTCCAATTCAGCGAAAGTGTATGACCTCCACCGTCGAAAGTACCTGAATATAGAAAAGTGCTCCCCCACGTGATGATGTCCGTTCCCAAATCCACATCGGCAGTCATTGTGACGTTGACGTTTGTATTCTTTCCTGTCTGCATAAAATTGACAAACGTCTGCCAGTCGGCCTTCGAGCCGATACGCATCTCGTTGTCCACGGTGACGGTGTAGGTGAGTTTCTTCTCGTTGTACTTGTTGGTCTGGGGAATGGTGATGGTGATGGTTGCCGTCTTGCCGTAGCCCGAGCCGCCGAAAATGAGTTTGGCGCTATTGCCTGTGGGTTTTACGACGCTTTCATCGGAGGAACTGTAGGTACATTGATTCCACGTGGGGCGGTAATCACTGGGCATATCTTGCAATGTCGGCATGTTTATGGTTTCCCATGCCTTCATCGTCTTTGAGGTCCACTCGAGCGAGGGATTGAGATCTCTGCGGTAGATATCTATAGTGGCGGTGGCAGTGCCCTTGGCATAGTTGGCATCGGCATTATATGTGGCGGTAAGCGTTCCCTTGCCAATTGCTCTGGTGGTGAGCACATTGTTGCTGATGGAGGCGATATTGGCATTGTTCACCGCATAGCTGATCGATAGGCTGTTCGGATTGGTGAGACAGGAGCTGAGATCCATAGTCTCTCCCAGACACGGGTCATAAGTGGTCTGGCTGAAACTGATCCCAGGGTCCTTCACATATTCGATGGTGTATTTTTGGAATGTTGCTGCGATCTCTCCCGTATTTTTGAGGGTGATGCTCTGCAGGGGTGCGTCATAGTTGCTGATGTCGCCTTCGCCCAGATACAGATCGGGATTGGAAGAACACTTAATGTTTCCCGTATGGTTTTGAAAATCAGAATCTTTTATTTTGAACGAGCGAATGCGCCATCCTGCCTTGCAGTTGATGACGACAGTGCTCCCCCCGCCATTTCAATTGTATTATATTTTAAAATGGCCCCTCTCGTCTGGTAGTAACTCGCATTTGTCCAGATCACGGTCAGTACTCCATCGGGCGAGGTACGAGTACCCATATTACTTTTTGTTAAAGAAACATTCGAAAAATCCTCTACGTTTTCCGTAAATGTTTCGCCCCATGCTGGCATCGCCAGCATGAAAGCCAGCAGCACGAGGGACTGGATTTGAAAATAGAAATTGATTCTTTTCATGTTTTTGATAAATATGTTATTTAAATAATAGTCTGTCAGGAGCATGCCATATTTGTACGCTGATGCTTGGATTCTTGTCCTTTTTTACCTCTTCTTCAGGTCAGTCGGTACAGGTCTATCGCTTGCAAATGTTTAATGGCAATACAAAATTAAGAAGAATAGTCTGGTTTTTCTTGGATTTTTATGACAAAAAACGCCTTTTTCAAGTGTTTTCGACCCCTAAAAACCCTAAAACACCCCTAAAAAGATGTTAGTTGAATGAAAATAAAAGCGTAACTTTGCAACCGTTAATTTTCTAATAAAAGACTATTGCCATGACCCTTCGCTTTCTTTCTGAAAAGATGAAACCCTTTCCGCACTCGCAAGGAAAAAGTGCCATAGACCGCCATTGCGCCATCGTGTATGCTCTCCACACGGCTATTGTTGTCATCATCATTTCTGTGCAACTCGCTGGGCTGGGTGGCTCGCAGGAGGTTTTTCCAAAGGTTATGAGTGTCATTCACCTGTCTGTGTGTCTCACGCTGTTCATGTTTTGGCGTTTGCATAGGCTGTCCATTCCGAAAGCTTTGTCGATAGTGGCTCTTGTGGCACAAACTATCTTCGTGTTTCGGGCGATTTACTTTGCTCAAGAACGTCCCGAAAATTTCCTTCAATTCTTTCTGCTCAACCAGATTGCCTCGCTGTTGGCTGTGGTGTTTCTTGTGATGTGTTTTGTCAAATACACACCATTCATTGTGGCGGCTCTCAGTCTTTCCACCTATGCTGGCATTGCTGCCTATCTGGAAGAACCAGCCTTGTGGAACATCTTTGGATTCTTTGTGGGTGCTCAGATCTTTTTATGTGTGTTGGGTGAACTGTTGCGCCGCAATGTGCTACATGTGAACATGGAGAATATAAGTCTGCATATGCATGCCGTCAGGCTCAATGAACGTGAGATCGAAGGCTATCTGCGCATGAGCAGCAACGACCATCCATCAGCTGACGATGTGGACCGCCTGTTTGCAATGCTCACCCCGAAGTCTCAGCGCAATATCATCAATGCTGTGCGCATGCATCTGAGGAGTCATCTGATGGATGACTGTGACCTTACGCACTTCTTCCCAGCCCTCACGAAATCGGAGGTGGACGTGTGTAGCCTCATCCTGCAAGGTAAGAAATTGAGCGAAATCTGCCAACTGCTTGACAAGACGGAGAAGAATATTGGAGTGGTGCGCACTCATGTGCGCAGAAAACTGAATGTGCCTTCCAACCAAGACCTGAAGAATTATCTCATGGAAAAGTTGGCGGACCGGAGGCAAAAGGGGGTGGACTGATGAAATAGCACTCATGCTGATGTTTTCTGAATCCGTTCAATGACTTGTTCATATCGTCTTTGGCTGAGATTCATGCCCTTTTTCCTCGTTGTGTGGTGTGGGTGCTTGCTTGACATCTTCCTTCTTTTCTTTCTTCAAAGAAGTGTACCTTTTTTCTCTCAGACTACTATATGGTTGGTGAGTAAAAACTATATGGTTAGTGAGTAAATACTATATGGTTGCCACTCTGCTACCATATGGTTGCTGTTTTTCTACCCTGTATCTTCTGAAAAAGAACAATTGTTCGATGGCCAATGAACAATGCTTCAAGTGTTGATGGATAATGCTTCAAGTGTTGATGAACAATTGTTCGATGCTCAACGAACAATGCTTCGTTTTCATGCCTACAATGGCATGTCCTTTGTGTTTATTGGTAATGGCTTGTCTGTCAATAAAATAGATGGGGATGAGTTTGCGCTTGTATATAAAGAGAGTGGAGAAGGGGGTTGTCCTTCTCCACTCAACTTTTCAACCATCATTCCTCGTTGGTGCGAGGAGGGGTGGTGTGGGAATCTATGTTCTCGTCAATCAATCCTCATTGAGAATCTTCATGATTTCACAGCAGGCTTTGGCCACGTTGGTGCCAGGTCCGAAGACTGCTGCCACGCCTGACTTATAGAGGAAGTCATAGTCTTGAGCAGGGATGACACCGCCTGCGATGACGAGAATGTCTTCGCGACCGAGTTTCTTGAGTTCTTCAATCACCTGCGGGATGAGTGTCTTGTGACCTGCGGCAAGTGAGGATACGCCGAGCACATCAACGTCGTTCTCAACTGCCTGACGGGCAGACTCGGCTGGAGTCTGGAAGAGAGGACCCATATCGACGTCCATACCACAGTCGGCATAGCCAGTTGCCACTACCTTTGCGCCACGGTCATGACCATCCTGTCCCATCTTTGCGATCATGATGCGAGGACGACGGCCGTTTGCCTGTGCGAATTTCTCTGTGGCTTCGCAGGCTTCCTTAAATGCCTGGTCGCCTTTTGATTCTGTACTGTACACGTTGCTGATAGTTTTGATGATTGCTTTGTAACGACCTACTACAGCCTCGCATGCATCTGAGATTTCACCGAGGGTGCAACGGAGGCCTGCTGCCTTGACGGCGAGGTCGAGAAGGTTGTTCTCACTCTTCTTGCCATCCTGAAACTCTTGCACGCACTTGGTGATTTCGGCAAGTGCTGCCTTGCAGGCTGCCTCGTCACGGTTGGCTTTGAGTTCTTTGAGGGCTGCTTCCTGCTGAAGACGTACGGCAGTGTTATCAACCTCAAGGATGTCGAGTGGGTCTTCGTGGTCAAGGCGATACTTGTTAGTGCCCACGATGGTCTGATTGCCAGAGTCGATACGTGCTTGAGTGCGTGCTGCAGCCTCTTCAATGCGCATCTTTGGAAGACCTGTCTCGATGGCCTTAGCCATACCGCCGAGTTTCTCAATCTCCTGAATGTGTTCCCAAGCCTTGTGAACAAGTTCGTTGGTGAGTGTCTCCACATAGTATGAACCTGCCCAAGGGTCGATTTGCTTGCACACCTTGGTCTCGTTCTGGATGTAGATCTGGGTGTTGCGTGCAATACGTGCAGAGAAGTCTGTAGGAAGTGCGATTGCCTCGTCGAGGGCATTGGTGTGGAGCGACTGGGTGTGTCCAAGAACAGCGGCCATTGCTTCTATGCATGTGCGACCTACGTTGTTGAATGGATCCTGCTCGGTGAGTGACCAGCCTGATGTCTGTGAGTGTGTGCGGAGAGCGAGTGACTTTGGATTCTTTGCGCCGAAGCTCTTCACAATCTTTGCCCACAACAGACGGCCTGCGCGCATCTTGGCAATCTCCATGAAGTGGTTCATGCCGATGGCCCAGAAGAAGGAGAGGCGTGGTGCGAAGGCATCAACATCGATACCTGCATTGACACCTGTGCGGAGATAGTCCATACCGTCGGCCAGGGTGTATGCCAACTCAATATCTGCTGTTGCGCCCGCTTCCTGCATGTGGTAGCCTGAGATGGAGATAGAGTTGAACTTAGGCATCTTCTGTGATGTGAACTCGAAGATGTCAGCGATAATCTTCATGGAGAATGCTGGTGGGTAGATGTAGGTGTTGCGCACCATGAACTCCTTGAGGATGTCGTTCTGGATAGTACCAGCCATCTCCTCCAGCTGTGCGCCTTGCTCCAAACCTGCGTTGATGTAGAAGGCAAGGACTGGGAGCACGCCTCCGTTCATGGTCATAGACACTGACATCTTGTTCAATGGAATACCGGCAAAGAGTGTCTTCATGTTCTCAAGAGAGCAGATGGACACGCCTGCCTTGCCCACATCACCTACAACACGAGCGTTGTCTGGGTCGTAGCCACGGTGGGTTGGAAGGTCGAATGCCACAGAAAGACCCTTCTGGCCTGATGCGAGATTGCGACGATAGAACGCATTGGACTCTTCGGCAGTGGAGAATCCGGCATACTGACGGATGGTCCAAGGACGGAAGGGGTACATCATTGAGTAAGGACCACGGAGATAGGGAGGAATACCGGCAGTGAAGTCAAGGTGCTCCATGCCATCGAGGTCTTCCTTGGTATATACTGGCTGAATGTCAATCTGCTCTGGTGTTCTCCAGTTTGCACTGATGCCATTCTCTTTCTGCCACTGCTGACCGTTCTTCTCCTGAACGCCAGCATATATATCTATATTTTTAAAATCTTTTCTTGCCATAATTATAGACCGAGTTTAGCATTGTACTCTTTGAGAGTTTCGAGTTGATTAACACGCACGTGGATGAAGTTGTCGATGCCGGCAGCCTTCAAGTCGTCTGCGCATGCTGGTGCGCCTGCCACAACGAACATGGCACGACTGTTGAGATACTTGAATGCAGGAACGGCATATTCTGTGTATTCGTCATCGGAAGAGCAGATGACCACGATGTCTGCTTTGGCTTCGAGAGCGGCATCAACACCTTCTTCTACAGTCTTGAAGCCAAGGTTGTCCATCACCTTGTAGCCTGCAGCCGCAAGGAAGTTGCAAGAGAACTGTGCACGTGCCTGACGCATGGCGAGATTTCCAATGGTGAGCATGAATGCTATTGGCTGTTTGGTAGCCTTCTCTGTGGAGAGGCGGAGTGACTCGAACTCGGAAGCGAGACGTTGCTTGTTGAGGGCAGGAAGCTCGCCGTTTTCATGGCCTTCGCCACATTTGCACTTGCAAGTGAGTGTTGTCTTGCCTTCTGACTTTTCAGTGAAGTTGGGGAACTGGTTTGTGCCGAGGATGAATTCCTTACGCTTTGCGGCATCGGAGTGACGCTTGTCGTTAGATGCATTGACTGCGTTCTGGATGTTTCCATTGAGGCACTCGGCCAAGAAGCCACCTGCGTTCTCCACTGCGAGGAAGAGTTTCCAGCCTTCCTGAGCGATAGCATCAGTGAGGTGCTCGATGGTGTAAGAACCACCAGCCACATCGACGAGTTTGTCGAAGTGTGCTTCTTCCTTGAGGAGGAGTTGCTGGTTGCGTGCAATACGTTCAGCAAACTCTGTTGGGGTCTCGTATGGTTGGTCGAATGGAGTGACAATGATGGAATCTACGTTTGCGATAGCGGCAGACATTGCTTCTGTCTGTGAACGAAGCAGGTTCACGTATGAGTCGAAGAGTGTCTGATTGTATTCAGAAGTGGAAGCGCAAACGTGCATCTGGCAAGCGCAATCGCACTTTGGCTCATATTGCTTGACAATCTGTGCCCAGAGCATGCGTGCGGCACGGAACTTGGCAATCTCCATGAAGTAGTTGTCGCTTACACCCATGTTGAACTTGATGCGCTTTGCTGCCTCTGTAGCCTCTACGCCTGCCTCTGTGAGGAGGTGGAGGTATTCAGAGCCCCATGCGAGGGCATAGCCAAGTTCCTGATAGATGTATGCGCCTGCATTGTTGAGGGCTACTGTATTGACATTGATGCACTTGTAGCCAGGAAGTTCTGCCAAGGCTTCTACAAGTGGTTTTGCAAACTCAAGAACAGCGGAAACATCTTTGCCCTTGCAGAGAATCTTGCTGATAGGGTCGAAGTTGATAGAACCCTGAAGTTCGGTGAGTGGGTAGTTTTTCTCCTTGAAGTACTCGACAAGCATCTGTGCGAGTTCTACGCAATGACGCTGGCAAGTCTTGAAGTTCAATTCCACATGCTGTGGGAGAATGCCATCGAGAAGGGTGGCAATGAAGGTCTTGCTCACATCCTTGCCAGACACTTTGAAACCGATAGAGTTTACTCCCTTGTTGAGAATGTCGAGTGCTTTCGCATTTGCGGCTTTTGCATCTTCAACCACGATGTCTTGACGAACATACCAGAGGTTGTTGTCCTTCTTGTTGCCACGGATGAATGGGAACTCTCCAGGAAGAGAGTTGATGGCCTTGAGGTCTTTCAAGTCCTCACGACGATAGAAGGGCTGTACACTGAAGCCTTCGTTGGTTCTCCATACCAACCTCTTCTGGAAGTCAGCACCCTTGAGGTCTACCTCAATCTTGTCCAACCACTCTTGTGTGGTGGGCGCATGAAACTCCGTGAAGAGTTTTTCTTTCATATTAGCCATAAAATATCAATTAAAGTTGTTGTATGTATTCCTAATTTAGGAATAGCGTGTAGTTTACAATAAGGCATGCTACGTGGGCACGTAGCGTATAATAACGTACAAAGTTACGTATTTTTCATGATGTCACAAAGGAAAAAAGGGAAAAAGTGACAATGTGTCGTAATAGTATTCCTGTGTACGATTTTTTGTAAAAAAGAAAAGTAGGATAGTGCACTTGGCGTGTACTTATCCTACTTGAATCTCTTGATGATGTGAATGCAGAGTTTTTTTATTTGCATGGAATCTCATCAATGCGTGCCTGATGGCGACCTCCTGCAAACTCTGTGTTGAAGAACTCGTCCAGGCACTGACGACATACTTCTTCGCTGATGAATCTGCCAGGGAAGACAATGACGTTGGCATTGTTGTGCTCACGGATGAGGTGGGCAATCTCGGGTTGCCAAACAAGACCTGCACGGATATGCTGGTGCTTGTTGAGTGTCATGGAAATACCTTCACCAGAACCACACATGGCAATGCCTGGATAGACCTCGCCGTCTTCAATTCCTTTGGCTAAAGCGTGTCCGTAGGGTGCGTAGTTGCAAGATTCTTCGGTACATGTGCCATAATCTTTGTAGGCGATACCTTTTTCTTCGAGATATTTCTTGACGAATTGTTTTAATTGGAATGCTGCATGATCAGAAGCAATTCCTACTGTCTTGATTTCCATATCTATCAAATGAAATCCCCACCCACGTGAGAGTGTGTGAGTGGGGATTGTCATGGTTTATTATTGTTTAGAACAATTTGTTTACCTGTGTGTAAACGTTTTCAGCTGTGTAGCCAAGTTTCTCGTCAAGCACCTTGTAAGGAGCAGAGAAACCGAATGACTCAAGTCCCCAGATTGTACCTTCTGCCTCTGGAACTAAGCCGAGGAGGTTTACAGGAAGACCTGCTGTGAGACCGAACTTCTTCACCTCGCGTGGGAGGACAGAGAGTTGATACTCCTTAGACTGCTGACGGAAGAGGCCTTCTGATGGAACGCTCACGATGCGAACCTTCTTGCCGTCCTTGCGGAGGAGTTCTGCGCCAGCCACAAGAGTGGAAACCTCTGAACCTGTAGCAACGAGGATTACATCTGGGTTTTCATCAGAACCTGCTACGATGTAGCCACCTTTTGCTGCCTGACTGTAGTCATTGCCGGCAGGGAGGTTGTTGATGTTCTGGCGAGAGAGAATGAGAGCAGATGGAGTTTCCATATTCTCCATTGCGAGTTGCCATGCTGCTGTTGTCTCCTGAGCGTCTGCTGGACGGAGCACGAGCACTGATGGTTTGCCTGAATGGTTCTTGAGTTTCTCCATGAGGCGAATCTGTGCCTCCTGCTCTACAGGCTCATGAGTAGGGCCATCTTCACCCACACGGAATGCGTCGTGAGTCCAGATGAACTTGACTGGAAGTTCCATAAGGGCTGCCATACGAACAGCAGGTTTCATGTAGTCAGAGAAAACAAAGAAAGTACCGCATGCAGGGATGACACCTCCGTGGAGAGCCATACCGATGCAGCAGCAAGCCATAGTGAGCTCTGCCACACCTGCCTGGAAGAATGCTCCAGAGAAGTCACCCTTTGTGAATGCATGAGTCTTATTCAGGAAACCGTCTGTCTTGTCTGAGTTAGAGAGGTCGGCAGAAGCACAGATCATATTAGGAACTTGTTCTGCGAGAATGCTAAGACATGCAGCAGATGCTGAACGGGTTGCATCGTTGTCTTTCTGAACACACTTGCTCCAGTCAATCTTTGGCGCCTTGCCGCTGAACCAGTCTGCCTGTGCGGCAGCCTTCTCTGGGTTGGCGTCAGCCCAAGCCTTCTCTTCTGCGTAACGCTCTGCACAGATGCTTGCCAACTCTTTTTCACGGTTGGCGTAGAGAGCCTTCACATCGTCGAAGATCTGGAATGGATTCTCTGGATCACCACCAAGGTTCTTAATAGTGTTGGTGAATGCATCACCACCGAGTGGAGCACCGTGGGTCTTGCAGTTAGCCTCGTATGAAGAACCGTCTGCCTTGAGTGAGCCTTTACCCATGATACATTTACCAATGATGAGGGTTGGCTTGCCTTCGACCTTCTGTGCTGCATCAAGTGCCTGACGAATCTGGGCAGCATCGTTACCTATGATTTCAATGACTTCCCAACCGAGTGCGCGATACTTGGCAGCAGTGTCCTCATTCATGACATCCTTGGTCTCTGTAGAAAGCTGGATGTCGTTTGAGTCGTAGAACATGATGAGATTGTCAAGACCAAGGGTGGCAGCGATGCGTGCACCGCCTTGTGAGATCTCTTCCTGAATACCACCGTCTGAGATGTAAGCGTAGATAGTCTCTTTAGAGAATGTTGGATTGCCTGTGTGGGCAGCCAAGAACTTAGCGGCGATAGCAGCACCGATAGCGAACACGTGACCCTGACCAAGAGGACCAGATGTGTTTTCAATGCCACGAGCAATCTCGAATTCAGGGTGACCTGTGGTAGGAGCACCCCACTGACGTAGCTGTGCCAACTCTTCGAGGGTGAACTTGCCAGTAAGGCAAAGCTGAGCGTAGAGCATTGGTGCCATGTGGCCAGGATCGAGGTAAAAGCGGTCACGACCTACCCAAGATGGGTTTTTAGGATCGTATTTGAGATACTCAGAATACAAAACATTGATGAAGTCGGCACCGCCCATAGCACCTCCTGGGTGACCTGACTTGGCCTTCTCTACTGCACTTGCTGCCAAGATACGAATATTGTCGGCAGCATGATTCAAAACACTAATTGAATTTGCCATATTGTTATATGTGATTAAAAAATAGTTTAATTCCTAATAAATGGGGATAGGCGGGGTTGTTGTCCCCGCCATCCTTTATTTCTTGTTTTTAACAGCGGCTTGCTCGATAGCAAGACCTGCCTTGTAAACTTCGATGTATTTGTTGAAGCCTTCAACGTCCTCTGGATCTGGAGCAATCTCAACACCTGTATTGCCTGCAAAGACAACATCCTCAAGCCAGTCTGCAAGGTTCTGCTTCTTGGCATTGTTGATGCAGTAGGATGCAAGGAGCGCAATTCCCCATGCACCACCTTCGCCTGCTGTCTCCATCACTGAGATAGGGGAGTTGAGGGCTGCTGCAAGAATGCGCTGACCTACAACTGGAGTCTTGAAAAGACCACCGTGACCTGTGATGCGATCAACCTTGACTTTTTCCTCATTGAAGAGCACGTCGTTTCCAAGCTTAAGTACTGCTACTGTAGCATAGAGGTTGGTGCGGATGAAGTTGGCAAGGTTGAACTTGTCGTTGGCAGAACGAATGATCATTGGACGTCCATCCTGAAGTCCTGCAACAGGCTCTCCAGAGATGTAGTTGTAGGCGAGTACGCCACCGCAATCGGCATGGCCTGTCAGGGCGTGGTTGTAAAGTTTACCATAAATATCATTCATATCTACAGGGATGCCGAGAAGTTCCTGATATTCCTTGAAGAGTTTTACCCAAGCATTGATGTCTGAAGTGCAGTTGTTGCAGTGAACCATAGCAACGAGTGATCCGTCTGGTGTTGTCACCATATCAATCATCTCATTAGGTTTTGAGAGGTCTTTCTCAAGTACAATCATAGAGAATGATGATGTACCTGCTGATACGTTGCCAGTGCGCTGTTTCACAGCATTTGTGGCAACCATACCGGTGCCTGCATCGCCCTCTGGAGGACAGAGCGGGCAACCACCCTTGAGGTGACCAGAGATGTCAAGGCGATGTGCGCCATGTTCTGTGAGCACACCTGCTGTTTCACCTGCTGAGAGGCTCTTGGGAAGAATATCCTCAAGTTTCCATGAGTAACCCTTTGGAGCAACGAGATCATTGAACTTCTTTACCATCTCTGCATTGTATGACTTTGTGTCAGGATCAACAGGAATTATACCTGATGCGTCGCCAACACCGAGTACCTTCTCGCCAGTGAGACGCCAGTGGATATAACCAGCGAGGGTGGTGAGGTAAGTGATGTCACCTACATGCTCCTCACCATTGAGGATGGCTTGATAAAGGTGGGAGATGGACCAACGAAGTGGAATGTTGTAGTTGAATAGTTTGGAAAGCTCTGCAGCGGCAGCGCCTGTGTTGGTGTTACGCCAAGTACGGAAAGGAACGAGAATCTTCTCTGCTTCACCCGCTGGAGCACCTTTGCTTGCTGTGCCTGTTGGACCGAATGCCATGTAGCCATGCATCATGGCAGAGATACCGATTGATGCGAGGTTTTCTATTTCACAGTCGTATTCTTTGATTACATTCTTACGAAGATCTGCGTATGCGTCTTCGAGGCCGAACCAGATAGCTTCTGTGCTGTAAGTCCAAAGACCATCTACGAGTTGGTTTTCCCACTCGTGGCTACCCTGTGCGATAGGCTTGTTCTCTTGATCGACGAGAACTGCCTTGATACGGGTAGAGCCAAACTCGATACCGAGAATGGCTTTACCTGTTTCTATTGTTTGCTTTGCAGTCATGTTCATCTCTTAACTCTTTAATTGTTTAAATTGTTATTTGAGTGCCTTATTGAGCATGAAATAGAGTTCATTGTTGCGTAGAGTCTGCTTGAAGTCGTAGGTGTTTGTTTCCTTGTTGATCTTCACATACTCAATGCCGAGCATTTCAGCAAAGTCCTCCCAATACTCTTCAGTGATGTCATAAGAGAATGCACTGTGATGAGTGCCACCTGCAAGAATCCATGCGCCTGCTCCGATTTCGAATGTAGGCTGAGGAACCCAAAGAGCTGATGCAACAGGAAGGTTTGGCATTGGCTTTGGTTCGATGCACTCTACCTCCTGAGAGATAAGACGGAAGCGATTGCCAAGATCTACTACGGTAGCCTTGATGCCACGACCTGTCTTGGAGGTGAAGACCAAGCGAGCGGTTTGTTGCTTTCGAATACCAATACCGAGGAAGTGCACCTCAAGTGTTGGCTTGTCTGTAGCGATGAGTGGACAAACCTCAAGCATGTGGCTCTGGAGACAAGAACTGCGGTCGCCAGCAAAGTTGAGGGTGTAGTCCTCCAAGAAAGAGCATCCTTTAGGCATGCCTTGCTGGATAACCCAAAGTGTGCGGCAGAGGCATGCTGTCTTCCAGTCTCCCTCTGCACCAAATCCGTAGCCTTCTGCCATCAAGCGTTGAGAAGCAAGGCCTGGAATCTGGTCGAAACCTACGAAGTTTGGATCGTTGATGTCTGCATCACCAAGGTCATCGAAGTTTGTGGTGAAAGCAACAGCTCCTTCATCCTTCAACACTCGACGAAGTGCAATTTCTGCTTTAGCGGCATTCTTCACCTTCTCCCAATAAACCTCTTCGCCACTTTCGTCAATCTTGATGGTGTATTGTTGTTTGTATTCTTCTACGAGGGCTTCTGCTTCTGCATCAGTTACTTTCTTGAAGTATTTCATCAATGAAGATACAGGGTAGTAATCTACGTGATAGCCCATACGCTGTTCGAATTCAACACGGTCACCATCAGTAACAGATACATTGTTCATGTTCATACCGAACATCAAGCAGCGTACGTTCTTGGCATCTGCTACGCCGGCTGCCACACGAGCCCAAACCGCAATCTTCTGTTGAGTATCTTCGCTCTTCCAGAATCCACAAACCACCTTACGAGACACGCGCATACGTGTGCAGATATGACCAAACTCAATATCTCCATGAGCAGACTGGTTGAGGTTCATGAAATCCATGTCGATAGTGTTCCATGGAATTTCTGCATTATACTGAGTGTGGAAGTGGAGGAGAGGCTTCTGGAGAGCCTGAAGTCCCTTGATCCACATCTTTGCTGGTGAGAATGTATGCATCCATGTGATGACACCAGCACACTTCTCATCGTTGTTTGCCTCCTTCATCACAGCCTCTACTTCTTTAGAAGAGTTTGCTGTACCTTTATATACTACTTTAATAGGAATAATTCCGCCATTATTGAGGCCATCAACCATTTCTTTAGAGTGAGCATCTACAATTTTAACTGTTTCGCCTCCGTAGAGAAGTTGTGCTCCAGTTACCCACCAGAGTTCAAGATTTTCAAAAGCCATAATATTAATATTTTATTCGTTTGTAATTTTCTTTGATTTTACTAATCATTTCATGTGAGTTCGATGAATGTTCTAAACTTTGTTTTGTATGCATTTACTTCTCCAAAAGAGACCTCTTCATTGCGATTTCTTTAGATGTTTATATCTTCTGATATACAATTTGTTATAGTTACTAAAGAATCGACACTGATGGTGGTTGAAATGAATTTCAATTCATGGGTTGTAGAAGTACACTTGCTTTTAGGGAGAAGTTGATAAGATACGGGTATTGTTGGGTGTGAACTTATCGAACCTGTGGTCTATTTAATGACTCTGACCTTTCTGGCCATAGTAAGCGTTTGGACCGTGCTTGCGGTTGTAATGCTTTTCAACCAAGAGAGGGTTCATGGTTAAGTTTGGATTAACAGAGAATGTCACAAATGCCATCTTTGCACATTGTTCCATCACCTTGGCGTTGTAAACAGCGTTGTCTGGTGAAGTGCCCCATGAGAATGGACCATGGTTCTTTACAAGAACTGCAGGTGTGTGATCTGGGTTGATTTTACGTGTGTTGATAAATTCGTCCACAATCACGTTTCCTGTTTCAAGTTCGTAAGAGCCTTCTACTTCTGCTTTGGTCATATCACGTGTACATGGGATTTCCTTATAGAAGTAGTCTGCATGAGTCGTTCCAATGTTTGGAATGTCCCTTCCTGCCTGTGCAAATGCTGTTGCATAGGTGGAGTGAGTATGTACCACGCCTTGAATGTTAGGGAATGCCCTGTAGAGTACGAGGTGGGTTGGGGTATCGGAGGAGGGGTTGAGTTCTCCCTCAACAACCTTGCCGGTCTCAAGATCCACTACAACCATATCGCTGGCTTTCATCTCATCGTAACTTACTCCTGATGGCTTGATCACTACAAGACCTTTCTCACGATCAATACCTGACACGTTACCCCAGGTGAAGATGACCAATCCTTGTTTTACCAAGTCCAAGTTTGCCTTGAAAACTTTCTTTTTGAGTTCTTCTAACATATTCTTGTCTTTTTATGATATTTCATTTTTTTTATCGTTCTTCATCTGCATTATCCCAAAAGAGCATGACGAAGAGGACGATTTTACTGAATGTTGATTTATATTATGTTGATTTCTTAAATTGTGAATTTATATAGTGTGGCTCCTCGACGTGATGTTCGATCAATCAAGTTGGTTGCCTGTATAAAGTCTTTTTCTGAGATAGATCTGCGGAAGTTTCGCTTATCTATAGATGTGCCGAGAATGCTTTCATAGAGTGTTTGAAGCAGACCCAGTGTGAAATATCGGGGCAGAAGATTACTGCCGATAGGTTCTGTCTTGATGGTTTTGCCAATCATACGGCGTGCCTTCTGGACCATCTCATTGTGGTCGAAACAGAGGGCGGGTAGTTCATCAACATCTACCCATTTTGCGTTATGGATGTCGGAAAGATGCATGTCGTAATTGTCCACATTGATGAGGGCATAATAGACAATGCTGATGACTCGCTCGCCTGGGTCGCGTTCCACATCACCAAAGGCGGCAAGTTGTTGCATGTAAACATTGTTAAGACCTGTAAACTCCTTTAAGATGCGCTTGGCTGAGGAATCTACGCTTTCGTTGCTTTGAACAAAGCCTCCAATCAATGAAAGTTCGCCCATTCCTGGCTCATAGGGACGCTGATGAATCAGCACCTTGAGATGACCATCCTCAAATCCGAAGATGATACAATCTACGGAAATGAGAAACTTGGGATATGAGGTGTATGCTGTCATTGATTGGAGGTTTGAAGTGTTATTATATATTATATATAATGTGTAGGACTGATCAAATTACCAGAGAAGAATGTAAAGAACCATTGTAATCACACAGATGCCAAGTGCACCGTATGCATATCCTGATGAAGTCTCGAAGAGAGTAATATCA
>JAAYDO010000065.1 GCA_012729225.1 Bacteroidales bacterium
AACCGGTTTTGCTACACCCTGCTGGAAGGTGCCCGGCAAGTCAAGAGAACTGATGACCGGTTTGGTGTAGACCACCGCAGTTGCGGTATTGGTAGCCACAACGTATCTGTCTGTGCCAACCACATACACCATTTCCGATGTTGATGTGTAATCTTTAGCGGTATTGAACACCATCGTGCAGGAGATCTCCCTGTCATATGGAGCGTCAACCGTAAAGGCACCATCAGCCGGGAATAGAGTACCGGTAAGGTTCCCACCCACTTCTGATAAGAAGGGGAGAATATCGAAGTCAACGATGGGTCCATACGAACAGACCGCACTGTCGATGTCAGACAACATAGCGTCAAAAATCGTCAGGTTGAACTCAATATGGTTGCCATAAGGAGCTCCACCATCTGGATTGGTGATTGTGATAGTAGATTCACCCGCGTCGCCCACCAGGTAGTAATCGGGGGCTGTGCCGGTGATTTGAACGTTCTCGTAAACGTCAACAGCTGCAGTAAAGGTAGCTAATTCGACCCATGGTTCAGTTGAACCAAGAGTCTTCTTGCCTTTCAAGGTCAAGGTCAGGGGCAGGTTTGCTGTTTGGCCATTCTTGAAGGTAATACGGAAAAGTGAGTTGCTTGAGAAATCCGCGGGGAATGGACCAAAGCCGCCGGGAGCCCAGCCAAATTGACCACAAACGCTGGCAACTCCACTAACCATACAATCAGTGTAGGTTTCTGTTGTTCTTGTCCCCATTACGACCCATGTACCCGCGTCAGGATCAGGAGCCACCGGGAAGTACTCGAACTTCTCAATGTCTTCCATGGAAACGCCAACGATTTGGTAATCAACGATTGCCAGTGCGTAATACGCGCCGCCGGCATTGCTCAGGCTGATGTTGAATTCCCGCGGAACACCCGGGATGTATGGTCCCACAACATCGGTCGATGTGATGACCGGGGCGGGCGGAGTATTCAGGGTCGATTCAGTTGTGACACTGATTGTGAAGGTTTGCACCACACCAGTCTTCCAGGTAACCTCCACATCCCAACTCTGCGGGGTTTCGGTAACCAATGGGTAGATCCAGACGGCATTGCCAACAGTCGGATATTCCAAAGGATCCACTTTGACATCTTCCCAATTGTAAGTGGTTTCATTGTAGGTGAAGGTCGTGCCAGCAGTGGGGAAGCCAGCAGGGGCAGTGATTTGCACACCCACGCGATTGCCCTCTGGCCGAGGACCTACCGCCGGATACCACTCGATCAGACCATCAAAACTGATGTCATCACCAATCACGGTCACACCCAAGGGAGTTTCACCAACGACCTGTCCGGTTTGCCCGGGATCCCAGGCGATGGTGCCGGTTAGTTCCATAATTTGCCACCATGGATCTTCAAAGTAACTGCCGTATGGCGCATAAACAAAGACACCCGGGTCATAGTTGTAACGACCATCTGTGACCTTTAGAATTTCAGGAGCCACGGTCATAAAGGTTACCGCTGCCCCTGCATTATCAACCCCAAGCCCACCTGTGAAGGTGCCGCC
>JAAYDO010000127.1 GCA_012729225.1 Bacteroidales bacterium
GGCCATGGCCTACTTCGGCAAAGATGGGAAACTGAATGCGCTGATTGGTTTAGATGGTTTCACCCATTATCTGTCTCAAGATGCGGTGAACAGGACCAGCCCGGGCGTGGATTACCAGGATTTTCTCAGGAATAATACTACGATTATCAAAGGCAAGAGCAGGATCGCTTTCCTCAAAGAGAGTGTGCCTTCAGGATTGCAGAACCAGAGCATGGCGATGATCGGACCGATAACCATCTCCGACGAGCCTCTTCTAAACATCGGGCTTGACCTGAAGCAGGTGAGCGCAGGAGCCGGGGATTATCTGGCGGTGGTTCAGGTGAGCGACTCAGGATTGAACACGGTTAGCTCTGTGGGGGAGAAGCCGATCAAGGTGGTGTGAAAATCTTCTGGTTGAGGACTGGGGCTTTGTCACCACTTGTTTTCTAGGGACTGAGCCTCAAGTCTGCCTAGAAGCCGTCTTTAGCCCAGCAGGTCGATAGTGACGAATAGACTCACTGCACCGACTGTATGAGTGTAGGCCGGATTAGACTGCAGCCAGTCACTCAAATCGTCGCGGTCGAAGAGATGGATATCGCAGGATTAAAGCTAATTCTAGGTAGTAGGACCACTCTCGCGGATTGCCATGACCAAATTTTAAATCATGCATGCGGCCCAACTTTCTGGCATTTCCGATTTAGCATAGAGTAGAACTTTTCAGGAAGATAATTTCTTGCTATTGCTGGAAAATAGAACCGAAAGCCTTTTAGTGTAAAACTCCATCGAAGAACATGGAGGGATTGAAGCTGTCTCAGCCGTCATGGTTAGCAGTACTATTAGCGTGCGTTTTGTTTATTCCGGAAGCTTTTGCGATTGATGTTTCTTTATCTGTGGATGATGGCGGAGAATCCGCATCCCTCGAAAGCAGCTATGATGTGGATACTGATGTGGCAGTCAGCGAAGAAAGCATAGCGGGTGCCGATCAACCTGGAATTGAGAATGCTAGATCGGTTTCTGGAACAGGGAATATCAATGCAGTCCAGAGTTACTCAGGAAGCAGTGGCTATAGGGGACGTGCGATTCTCAATGCCGAAGGCGCTTCTGGCACTCTACAATCAGATGCCCTCCTAACATCTCAAAATGTAGGTGCTACCCAAGATATATCTCTCTCCGGGAATTCGGTGGATACTGGTATGAGCTTATTCAATGAGGGAGATTCTGCAGATCTTTCTGTCACGATTTCATCTGGAACAATCGATTCAAGCCAAAGCATACAAACGGGCAGCGTTGATAATAGAATACTTGCGAATATAGAAGCACAATTAATATTATATCGCCAACTTGTTAATATATTAAGTAACGAGGTCAACTCTCTAACGAAAATTAGTACGCCAACCGGTTCACCGGTAGTGCTCAATGCCGCCGCAAATTCACACACCGGAAGCAATATGGCATTTCAATCCAGTGGTGGCAATATCAATGTTGATGACAGCAAGAAGGTCACGGGCCCGTCTGGTTCTCAAGTTAATTCATTTACACAGGTGACGAATGCTAAGAGCTGTGACTATAGGTATTATCTCAATTCAATCGATTCTCGTGAGAACCGTGTGACTCTTAATGTAAAGGATGCAGATTACATTTCTGCAAGTGTATATGCCGGGAAAGGTTGGACGTATCCGATTTGGATGTCCCGAGGCGAATGTACAATTGGAAGCGAGGCAAGTGTATATGTATACCATGGGTCTCTTGAGGGTTATTCCAATAAGGCATATTTTGATGGAACAAATTTTATAGCATCTCAAAGTGCCCGCTTGGCATCAGGATTTTCTCCTGATCAATCTAGTCCGGCAGTATCATATTACCAAACTGCATATAATGCAGAAAATGGTGCAAGGGGTAGCA
>JAAYDO010000204.1 GCA_012729225.1 Bacteroidales bacterium
ATATGTTCTTGTAATTTGTTGGGATTGCGTGTATAATAGGGTCAGAATCTAACATTTTGAAAGCCCTTTCATACCAACTCCGCCTAACGTGTCGTGGGCGGTTTTGGTTTTTAATTGGTCTTTTCATGGACCACCTCAATTTCTTTGCGCTCTGGATTTTGATCAGGAATTAGAACTGCCAGTAAATCTCTGATTACCCTGGATTCTGACTTGTTCACCCTTTCAGCATGAGACTGTAATGCGATTCTCATATCTTTGGGCAGCCTTACCGTAAAAATTTTTCCATACGTGCTCATTTTCACCCTTTCCGCTGGAAATAAAAAATCCAGCCAAACTAATTTCTTTTTGTTTGACTGGATCTATAGCGATTTGTTAAAAAATAATCCTAGCCAATGCAAAAAGATTTTTCAATTGTCGTTTTGCGTTTAGCTAGGCTGTTAAGTTTTCGTTTTTTAGTTTTGCGTCACTTGTATTTTTTTGTGCGAGTTTTAGTTTTTGTGTTTTGACGCCCGCTCCTACGCATTTACATAATGATTTTAACCCCGTATTACAGCATCGTCAAGGCTTTTGTCATACCAAATTTTTCCTATAAATTTCTATCCACCGGGCTTGCCTTGGCGTGTTCACGGATCAGATCCTCGTTGTTTTGTGCCAGGTATCGCCTGAGCACTTGCAGATCCGCATGGCCCATGAGCTTCTGAAGCGTGAAAATATCCATGCCACCCCTCAGGCAATTGATCGCAAAAGCTCTTCTGAAGTCATGCAGACTGGGCTTGTTTATGCCGGCCTGTTTGGATCTACGGCGTAAGATCCCATTCAAGCCCTCATAGCTTATGCGTTTCTCATAATGAGTGATCCATAACGCCGGGCTTGTATCCGTGCGAATTTTCAGATATTGCCGGATCGCCTTCGTTGCCTTTCGCCCTATGCTTACATGTCTGGGCTTGCCTCCCTTTCCATGACGGATAAGCAAGGTGCCTGAGAGAAGGTCCATATCCTCCAGGTTGACATTACATGCTTCAGACGCTCTCACGCCTGTATCAAGCAGGAATAGTAACAAGGCATAATCCCTTTTATCCATAAGGCCCTCCCCCCTACATACTGAGCACAAAAGCTTGATATCGTCTATCTCAACGGGTTCCAACGGTTCAATTGGCACCCTGGGGTTTTTCACTTTTGCGAATGGATTCTTCCAATCCCTGGGCTCTATTTCGTGATCGTACCAATTCAGTAGGGTTTTGAGATTCCGGTATGCCAGATTCACACCGCCCGGATTCCGGCCCTTATCTCCCAGGTATAACAAGTAGGATCTCAGTATAAGGGGGGTGATCTCCTGGACGGTAAACAGTTGGTTTTCCCCACAGAAGGACAAAAACGCGCCAAATTCCGCGTTATAGATCCGTATTGTAGAACTGCTTACCCCCTGGGATTTTCGCTCGATTATGAACGCCTGGATGAGCTTCTCAAGGTTCAAATCGTCCATGTTAATGATGATAGGCGTACGTTTTAGGTTTTCAGGTGTCATTTTATCGCCTCTATATATGGTGTTGTAAAGCTCTAATACGGATTTTTACTCCCATATATGGTGGTATTTTTCATGAGCTGAAAAACCTTGCGCCTCTTAAGCGTTAGGTTCTCGGTTCGAGTCCGAGCAGGATCATTTTTTTTATTTAACAGATTAGTTCTCGGTTCGATGCTGTCAAGCCAGCAGGCTGCGCACTCTGAGCAGGATCATTTTTCATTTTAAAGAAATGTTAGATTCTCGCTTCCACGTCCCGTTGATTCGGGAGGCTCCGCACTCCGAGAAAGGTTTTTTTAAACCTTCTCCCTGGAGAAGGGGGACCACAAAGTGGTGGATGAGGTATCAAGATCGGAAAATCACGTCTACGCCTTTACAGCCCTCCTCGGCTTGGGGGAGGGTCGGTAGCCCGAAGGGCGTGCCGGGGTGAAGTTTTTTTCAATTAAGAGACCTGACCCCCTCCAGCCGAGCTTCTCAGGTGATGGTCGAAGATCCATGTAGCGTAGCGAAATGGAGAATGGGGAACTAAAGGGGCGAAGTCCCGACAATGTCGGGAATGGGTCTTTCTCTTAATCCTTTCGGAGGTCGGAGTGGCAGCCCCCGCGATCAGATTCGCTGGGCAGGCAAGTACACCAATCAGCCCGACTAATTATTTTATGATCAATGGCAAGAAAATCCTGGGCTCGTACTCATACGCCCCAATATCACAGCCACTCCCTATCGGTCGCACTACCCCACGCTGGTCAGTGGCAGGGCAGACGGAAGGGTCACCGGCATCAATAGCTGAGCTGCCAGCTGCCAGGGCGTGGGTTTGGGTGAATCCACCATTGTCTGCCAGGAGATCCAAAAGCGGGTCATCTGTGATGATAGTTGTTCCGCCCGAGTAGCCTCCCTGTACGACGCTGTAGCTGACGTTTGCAGAACTGATGCCTGAGTTAAATATTTGATCCGGAGAGTTTCCCCACAAAATTGTGTTGGTTATAACGGGATTGCTGGGCAAAGATTCCGGATTCGCACCAAAGTTAGCTACACCTCCACCAGAAATAGCGGCAGTGTTTCCAGTAAATGTCACGTTGGTAA
>JAAYDO010000131.1 GCA_012729225.1 Bacteroidales bacterium
AAGCACATCACCGTGAACTACATGATGGCAAAGGAGTCTGTGCAGAAGAGATTGAATGGAGAGGCTCGCGATGGCTTGTCATTCACTGAGTTCACCTACCAGCTCCTTCAAGGCTATGACTTCTATTATCTCAACCAGCACAAGAACTGTAAATTGCAGTTGGGTGGTGCAGACCAATGGGGAAACATCACTACAGGTTCTGAACTCATTCGCCGCATCAATGGCAATGAGTGTTTTGCTTTGACTTGTCCTCTCGTAACTAAAAGTGACGGACGCAAGTTTGGCAAGACAGAGAGTGGCAACATTTGGCTGGACCGCAACTATACTTCTCCATACCAGTTCTATCAGTTCTGGCTCAATGTACCTGACGAGGATGCTAAACGCTACATCAAGATTTTCACTTCTCTCGAGAAGGAAGAAATTGATGCTATCATAGCAGAGCAGGACGCAGATCCAGGCAGACGCGTGCTTCAGAAGCGTTTGGCAGAAGAGGTGACTGTGATGGTTCACTCTCGTGAGGACTACAACATGGCAGTAGAGGCATCCAATATTCTCTTTGGCAAATCCACTAAGGAAAGCCTCCTGAAGCTGGATGAGCAAACACTATTGGATGTGTTTGCTGGTGTGCCACACTTTGAGGTGAGCAAGGATCTCTTTGAGGCAGGCGTGAAGTTGGCAGACCTCACAGTAGATAGCACCTCTGTTTTTGCCAGTAAAGGCGAGGTGAAGACCCTCGTGAAAGGTGGTGGTGTGAGCGTGAACAAGGACAAGGTTGCTCAGCCAGACCAGATATTGACCACATCAGACCTCTTGGACGGCAAATATCTGCTCGTTCAGCAAGGAAAGAAGAAATATTCACTCATCATTGCTAAGTAAACTCGTTTGAATACATCCAAACGAACTAATGGCAAATAGAGTGCCTGATCAGCAAAGGTGTGTCAATATCAGGTTTGGCACACCTTTGTTTTCTTTAGAAACAATCTTATATAAAAGAACCCTTTTTGAAACACTCACGAAACATATACCTTTAAGGAAAAACCTCATGGAAGAACTCATATTACTTCGTATTACAGGAGAAGACCGCCCCGGACTGACTGCCAGCATCATGGAAATCCTTTCACGATATGACGTGGATGTGCAAGATATTGGTCAGGCTGACATTCATTCCACATTGTCACTGGGCATTCTGATTCGTGTGTCTGAAAATAACTCTGGACACGTGATGAAGGAATTGCTATTCAAGGCAAGCGAACTGGGAGTGAACATCAAGTTCTATCCCGTATCAATGGAAGAGTATGAAAACTGGGTGGGACGCCAAGGCAAGAATCGCTACATCCTCACTATTCTCGGAAGGAAACTGAGTGCTAAGCAGATTGGTGCAGTCAGCACTTTGATTGCAGAACAGGGTTTGAACATCGATGGTATTAAACGTCTGTCTGGTCGTGCCAGTATCCAACATCCGATGGAAAGAACCAGAGCATGTATCCAGTTCTCTGTGCGTGGCAACCCTAAAGACAAAGAGTCGCTACACGCTGCCCTTCTGAAGATGTCGGGAGAAATGGAGGTGGACGGCTCATTCCAGATAGATGACATGTATAGAAGGATGCGCCGACTGATTTGCTTCGACATGGATTCCACATTGATTCAGACTGAGGTGATTGACGAATTGGCAAGAAAGCATGGTGTGTATGACCAAGTGGCGGCTGTCACAGAGAGAGCCATGAGAGGCGAGATTGACTTCAAGGAGAGTTTTGCCGAACGTTGTCACCTGCTGAAAGGTCTGGATGTTAGCGTGATGCAAGACATAGCAGAGAATCTACCATTCACAGAAGGCGTGGACCGACTCATGTATGTGTTGAAGAAATATGGTTATAAGATTGCCATCCTCAGTGGTGGCTTCACCTTCTTTGGCGAATATATCCAAAAGAAATATGGTATAGACTATGTGTATGCCAATGAACTGGAAATTGACGAGACAGGACATCTTACAGGAAACTATGTAGGTGAGATTGTGGATGGCAAGAGAAAGGCTGAACTGCTGAAACTGATTGCACAGGTGGAAAAGGTGGACTTACAACAAACCATTGCTGTGGGTGATGGAGCAAATGACCTGCCTATGCTCTCAGAAGCAGGATTGGGCATTGCCTTTCACGCAAAACCCCGTGTGGTGGCAAATGCGCAACAGAGCATCAACACAATTGGCTTGGATGGTGTGCTCTACTTCCTCGGATTCAAAGACAGTTATCTCGATGAGAAAGCACAATAATTATTTCCAAAAGTATATATACAGACTTAACAACTAACAACTTCTCTATGAAAAAAATCTATTTATTCATGACTTTGCCACTTTGGGTGCTGGGACTTCAGGCACAAACAGCAGCAGACTTCATGCAAGCCAGCAAGAAGGCAGACGTGGACATCCTCTTTGACGTGAATGCTGATGGTCAAGCATACAAGGTGAATTGGGGCATGGATGCTGCATGGGACTGGGACTTCAATGTGAACAGAGGCATTGCCCACATTGGCAAGGGATATTTTTCCACAGGCCGTGTATCTTTCCAACCTAATGACCTTGTGATTGATAATGGCGATGGTACTTACACCTTGACCCAGCGTCAGCAAAAGAAACTGAAATGGCGCTGCGATCTCATCAAGCTGACAGGCACAAAAGAGGTGAACCTGAACTGTGACCATGAAGCCTTATTCTATCAAGTAAATGCTGACGGAAATTATACAGAAGTGGATGGAGCAAGAGTCACGGACTATACAGGAAGAACCAACTACCAAGGGAAACCTGAAGAATGGTATAAACTCATCAAAGCAAGCGTGGCTTATGTACAAAGCCAGGACTTGAAGGTCATCAGCGTATCACCATTTAATGAGCCAGACTATGTTTGGGAGCAAGCCTCCAGTGAGACACAGGCGAAGAGAGATTTCCTTTCGATTGCAGAACTCCTCAAGGAAGATGCCTTTTTTAAGGACATTCGCATTTGTGGTGGCAACACCTTGAATGATGACAAGGCACTGAGTTGGTACAACTATCTAAGAGATTATCTGGATGAAGGTAACACCCACCAGTTGGCAGGCTCGTTTGACAACTACGCCAACTTCTTCAAGTCTGTGAAGGAAGATGGAAAGGCTGCAACAGCAGATGAGTTGCACAATGTAGGGGAAGCCATCGTCGGTGTGAACTACGGAATGGAGAATGGTATCTGGTGGGGCTTTGACAGCAAGGCTCGGGGGCAATTCTGCATAGACTCTAATGAAGGTGTACGTCTTGGATATGGAGAAAACAAGAACGCATGGACTTCCGGAGCGGTTTATAGAAATAATGCAACAAATGAAGTGCATGGATATTTAGGGTCTTCAGAACGTCAAGCCACAAACAGTTCATTTGCTTTTGTAAGTACGACCAAGGATATCTTCTTTAACGGATATGGTCCAACACGAGTGATGGTGTATGATGTGCCAGGAGGAACTGGCTATCAAAACGGACAGATTGGTGCTGAACGACTTTTTGATATTACTTGGGGTGAAGATGTCGCACCATTTGAGGTGAATGGCACTTATCAGATCATGAGTTATTCAAGTGGTAATATGCTCACAAGCCAGTCCACCTCCAATGCAACCATTTCCAAGAGAAATGCCACAGGCACTTCACAGTTATGGAAAGTATATCCAGGCTATACAACTGGTGACATGTCCTATTGGTTCATTGATAATGCTGTCACTTCCAACACCCAATACACTCACCTGAATGTGTTGAATCAGAATCTGAATAGTGGAGCAACTGTCATCTGTTGGCAAGGTGACAGCGAGGGGAAACACATGCTGGAGGAACAATGGTATGTGAAATACGCTAAGGAAGGCTATTTCTATATTATCAGCAGGCTTTCGAACAAGTATCTCTATTGTTCAAGTGTTTCAGACGGGATTGCAGCAACATTGAAAGATGGACCAACGGTTAGCACAACAGAAAGAGAACTAAAAAAATACCTGTGGCGTTTCATACCTACAGATGCGAGAAAGGATACGAAAGCCCCTGCGGCACCAACAGGGCTGGTTGCCAAGCAAAGGGCAGGAAGTGTGGAACTCACCTGGACTGCTCCAGAAGACGAAGACCAATTAACCTACACCATTCTAAGGGCTGAGGCAGTAGATGGAGAGTATAAATTCAACACAATTGGACGAAACATTTCCACCAACACCTTTACTGACAACCTTACTATCACTGGTAAGTCATATATATATAAGGTAATGGCTGTAGATTATGCAGGCAACCGCTCTGTGGTTTCAGAACCCCAAAGCGCAGCACCACTCACCGAAAAGTCCCTGGTTTGCCAACTTCAATTTGACAAAGACACCAACGACCTTTCCTCCAATCACCTGAATGCATCCTTCAACAACAATGTTTCTTATAGCACTTTGACTGGCTTCTACAAATCAGGACAAGGCAGTCTCAAACTGGATGGCAAGACTTATGGCATGCTTCCATACGCTGTAGCCAATCAAGATGAAATGACCATCTCCACCTGGTGCTACATCAGCAGTTCAAGTGCATGGCAGCGCATCTTCGACTTTGGCAATAACACCAATCAATATATGTTCTTCACACCAAGCAATGGCAGTGAGATGTGCTTTGCGATGAAGAATGGAGAAGAGGAACAGGTACTCAGTGGTGGAAAGACCATTACAACAGGTGAATGGCATCATATCGCAATTACCCTTAAACCAGAAGGTGGAAACATGCACGTCGTGCTTTATTTGGATGGCGAGAAGATAGCCGAGCGTGATGACTTCAGCATTTTTCCTACAGATATCGCACCTTCACTCTGCTACATCGGAAGATCCATGTTCAATACAGACCCTATGCTCAACGGACGTATAGATGACTTCCGCATTTACAATTACGCCTTGTCGGCAGATGAGGTGAAAGACATCTTGACAGACCTCGATGTTCAATCCAAAGACCTCAAAGACTCCTACGAGGACACCACAGCAATCGAAGAGGTGAAAGCCGACAAAGGAACAACAAATGCCAATGTGTGGTATGACCTCAGTGGTCGTCCTGTCAATGCTTCACACAAAGGCATCATCATC
>JAAYDO010000174.1 GCA_012729225.1 Bacteroidales bacterium
ACATAACCAGACTTCTGTACATCGAAGCCTGGGTTAATCATTCTTCTTCTTATCTTTTTCTCCGTTGCCTTTTCCGGATTCATTTTCTTTTAAGGAAGATTTCCCGTTTTCCTTGTCTTTATGCTTATCTTTTTCCCGGTCCGCCTTTTCCTGTTCCTTTAAGGCTTTTTTGTTTTCCTTGATGAGCTTGTTGATTTCTTTCACCGGTTTATCCAGCCATTCTTCAATGACGATTTCCTCAGGAACCGGGGAACTTTTGACCAGCTTCTCTACAAGGTTGAGTTTGCCCGGTGTGACTCCCAACTGTTCCGCTTCTTTTACCCGTTCCAGAACTACAGCCTCCGATTCCACTACAGCAGTTTTTCCCTCTTCATCGATACATTTACGAACTTTTTCTTCCAGTTTAATTGCCAGCTTCTCCGCCTTCTTCGGATTTTCTCCGGATGTTGCAATGATCACACCGCCGTTTTCATCATTGGATATGTAGTTTCCCTCGATCAGCTTATCGGTCAACAGTTCCATCGCTTTTTCAATATTCATGTGTTTTAAGGGTAAGGAGGAAATCAGCTCCCCGCCGTCATCGTTCACCGCTTCTACATCGATTACTCTGTCGAATACATTGATTGCAATCTCAACAGAGGGATTAACATCGACACTTATATATGCGTTGGGCGTAGTATAGGCGAAAGCTCCCGCCGTAAAGAGTACAAATGCGGCAGCAATCCCGGCACCCCACCGAAGAAGCCCCGCACGAATCCGGGGAGATTCCGGCAGTACCACTTCTTCCCCTATGCGATACTGTCTGTCCTCAATACCCCTGACTTCGCCATCCTCAGTGAGTATTGCGGCCTTCCCTTCTTCTATATCTAAAACGATCCCCTTCATTTATTGTTACAACTCCTTCTATATAAGTTTATATAAGCTATATATGTACGCAGAACGGGATAGTCTCCGGATAAGATCTCCGCTGCCGCTATTATATATTTTCTGTGACGCTCCAGGATTTTTCGGGGTACTTTTGTATTTTTTTCTATCTCTGTTATCGGAAGTAATTTGAAAGATTTCATACGTTCCATCAGGTAGGGATGATCCATAAGGCATATCACAGCCTGCGCACAGGCAGCCTTGGTCTTTTTCGCTTTCGGCGACACGGATATCAGGTCCATAAAGCGAATACCATAGTTATCCAACACCTGAGAAATGGCCTCGATCTCCCATTTTGTACTATCATCCGGCTCTGAAACGGTCTTGTCCATAACTTGCCGGGAGTGGGCTGTGCTTCCTTCTTCCATATCTGTTTCGCCGTTGAAAGATATGGGATCCACAAGCAATTCCGGCGCCTGACGGGATTTCCTCCTGATATGATCATATAGCCTTCTTCTGATTATCATCTCGGAGAATGAAATAAAACTCCCTTTCTCCGGGTCATAGGAATCGATTGCCTCATTGAACGCTAAAAATGCAATAGACCAGACATCATCGCTCTTTGTTATATATTGATTGGTTGTCTTATAAGCTGTCTTCA
>JAAYDO010000176.1 GCA_012729225.1 Bacteroidales bacterium
AATTTCATAGTCAACTTACTGGGCGCCATTGCAGCATATTGCCTGTTCCCAAAGAAACCGTGCATCAATGTACAAAGGACATTTGACACACAGATTGCTTTGTTCTGAATTCGTCGAACTCACGTTAGTATAGTTTTCCTCACACTCCCCAAAAGAAGTTTGAGAAAGAGAGCAGGCTGTTCTCTTTCTCCTATGTCCTCAGAGCAAACATGAGACAGAAAAGAAGCTCCGAGAAGGAGGCAAGCCTCAAGAGATTCTTGGGGCAGATGGCGTCCACTCCATTAGATAGAGACATTGTGCAGTATATCCAGCATGCTACGGTCAATCGCCCTATCCTCCTTGATGGCACGAGAGAATGGCACATAGACTATCTCATCATTCTCAATGCCGACCATGACATTGCGGAGTCCCTTGAGAAGTGCCTGAATGCTGGCAGAGCCCATCCTACTGGCGATGATGCGGTCATGAGCAGTGGGATGTCCACCTCTCTGAGCATGGCCGATGATGCAGATGCGCACATCCAACGAGGGGTATTTGTTTTTCACCCATTCGGCATAATGCATAGCACCGCCAGTCTTTTCGTTGGCTGCGACCAACACGATGGAAGAGCCCTTTGTCTTGCGGAATCCTTTCTGAATGAAATGGTCCAGTTGCTCTTCCTCCACTTCGATGGTTGGAACAATCGCCTCTTCCGCTCCTGCCGCAAGTCCACCGTTCAATGCAAGAAAACCTGCACCATCGCCCATCACCTCTACAAAGAACAGGCGTTCGTGGCTTGTAGCAGTATCACGAATCTTGTCCACAGTCTCCATGATGGTGTTGAGAGCCGTGTCATATCCTATGGTGGTATCAGTTCCACACAAATTATTGTCGATGGTGGCAGGAATGGCTATACAAGGGAAATCAAATTCCTGGGCAAAGATACGCGCACCATGAATCGTGCCATCTCCACCTATCACGACAAGGGCATCAATACCTTCCTTGACCAGATTCTCATAAGCCATCTTTCGTCCTTCCTCACTCTTGAAATCCTTTGAAGGAGATGACTTGAGGATAGTGCCTCCATACTGAATGATGTTGCTGACGCTTTGTGTCTGAAACTCCACGATGTCACCTTCTATCATCCCCTTATAGCCATGATAGACCGCCTTTACTTTCAGACCATTATAGATGGCTGAACGAGTCACCGAACGAATAGCACTGTTCATGCCTGGAGCATCATTGCCCGAAGTGACAATTCCTATACATTTAATTTCTGACATATCTTTCGTTTTTGTTGTTTTATCTTTGCATATTTCCTCTTTATGAGGAAACCATTATCTGCTGAATGCGTTGATCATGTCTGCCACATATCTCACCTCTTCTTCTGTCATTGTCGGGTTGAGCGGGAGACTAAGTTCCTCCTGTGCCAACCTGTCGGTGCATGGATAAGCAACAGAGGCTTCGTCCAATGTACGATAACAAGTCTGGAGGTGAGGAGGAATAGGATAATGAATGAGAGTGCCTACACCCTTGCTCTGAAGATACTGCTTCAGTTTGTCACGATGGGAAGTGAACACAGGGAAGATGTGATAGACATTGCTGAATGAATCCATCTTCATGGGCAGACGAATGAGGTCATTGGCTATCATCTCGTAGTAAATCTGCGCAAGCACCTCTCGCCTGCGATTCTCTTCGTCCAGATAAGGAAGTTTCACATCAAGCACCGCTGCTTGAATCTCATCCAATCGACTATTTCTACCTTTATATTTTGCCACATATTTCTCTGAGAATCCATAGTTGGCAATGGAACGAATCGTGTGGGCAAATTCTTCATCATTGGTGGTGACTGCTCCCCCATCGCCCAAAGCACCCAAATTCTTGCCTGGATAAAAGCTGTGACAAGCGGCATGACCCATAGAGCCAGTCCGCTTTCCTTGATACATGCAGCCATGAGCCTGTGCATTGTCTTCAATGACAAGCAGGTTCTTCTCCTCTACAATCTTCCCTACTTGCTCAGTATAAGTGCAACGACCATAAAGATGAACTAATATCAGTGCCTTGGTGGAGGGGCTGACCCTGTTGCGAAGAGCGTCCGCATTCAGTTCGAGCGTATCTTCCTTCACATCTACAAACCCTATCTTGAGTCCATTGTCAGAAACAGCCAAGGCTGTTGCAAGGAATGTATTGGCAGGCATCAGCACTTCGTCTCCTTCGTGAAGGACTCCCATTTCAAGGTATGCACGCAATGTCAAGGAGAGTGCATCAAGTCCATTCGCCACGCCCACGCAATGCTGAGTTCCAATATAATCTGCGTAGTGGTGCTCAAAGCGTCGGGTGACATCACCTTGCAGATACCATCCACTATTCACCACATCTGCCACAGCCTGTTGGATTTCAGCACCATGAAGTGCAGTGACTCTTTTCAAATCAAGATATGGTATATTCATGTTCATACGCCCCATTCATAAGTGTCATAACAAATAGTACGCCCACCAAATCCTTCCTTTTGGGCTACAAGCCCCTCGTTCAGCATAGAACCATCCCCTTCAGTGGAACGTCCAAAGTCCATATAAGGAATCTGAGGAAAGTCATGGTGCATCACATAGTCATGGAGAGCATCTACCGCTCCGCATTCCTTGCCAATATCGTTGGATGAGCAATATTGTCCATGCAACACCTGATGAGTGAGGTAGAAAGTCATGCCTGCTACCACTTGACCATGAAGAAGCGCATTGTATTGGATGATATTGTCAGGGAATCTTTCATGCAGAAGTTTTATTTCCTCAAGGCTATGAACAGGATGCACCTGATGGCGATTCATCAAATTGTCTTCGAGCACTTGCCAAAAAGGGGCGAAATCATTGGTACGAACAATCTCCACTCCTGCCTCTTGCGCACGTTTCAATCTGCGACGACGGTCTTTACGCCATCGTATATGTTGCTGAACAAAGATGATTGTGCCCACATCACGTGAGGCAAGACGAGCCTTGCAAATCCAATGGAGCGGATAGAGATCCTCTTCTGATGGCAACTGATGATAAACCCAAGGCACTGGCTTATAGACCACCTTGCGTATTCCTTGCTGATGCAAATACCCATTGAGTTCCTCAAACAAATGGATGACATCAGCCACCGTCACATCTACATCCATCAATAGACCTCCATAGGTTAATCCCTGATGAGAATACAAGGTTGTATCAACAATATTAGCAGGCAAGATGGAATGAAGACGATGACCAACAAAAAACATGAGGGAATGGTCGATGAAACGATCGCTATGGTAGTCCATATAGTCACGATAGAACAGGAATGTGGCGTTGCGTGCCTTTGCCACATACTGATCCCATTGTTGTTTGTCGGATGGTGTGTATCGTCTTATCTCAAACATCTCCTTATTTCTTTTTTCAAAAAAGTATTCATTACTCTTTTCACCTAATCTTACAAGGATTCAGGAAAAAAGCCTTTCTCAAAGTCCTCTCAATTGTCTCTTGTAGTCCAAGTATTCGTCATACTCATATATATAGTCTTCTTCCTCAAAGAATTCAGAAGCCAGAACCATACATACTGCTCCGCTGGAAAAGTCGTCAAGCGTGCGCCACATACCAGGTTTGATGAGCAGTCCTTGCCAAGGATGATTGAGAAGAACTGTTTCACGATTCTCTCCATCATCAAGTGTGACCGTAAAACTACCACTCATGGCAACAACCAACTGATAGAGTGCCTTATGTGCATGTCCGCCACGGCTTTCACCACCTGGCACATCATAAGTCCAATAAACACGTTTGATGTCGAATGGCACATTCTTCATTTGCTCTGCCACCGTAAGATTACCACGCGGATCAACAATCTTAGGGAGTTCTATAATATCGTAATCGAGTTTAGTCATATTCACTTTTGCATTTTTTCAATCCAAGCCTTACAGTCTTCCATCAACCATTTTGGTGTGCTGGTAGCTCCACATATACCCACTGAGTTCACATTCTCAAACCAGTCCAGATTGATTTCGGAAGGATTGTCAATCATGTAGGTACGCGGGTTCTTTGTCAGACACTGGTTGTAGAGCACCTTGCCATTGGAACTCTTTTTGCCACATACAAAAAGTATCACATCATGCTTTGACGCAAAATTGATGATGTTGGGTATGCGATTCGCCACTTGACGACAAATGGTGTCGAAATACTGGAAACGCGCACCTTCGGACATGTGAGCACTGATATAACCAACAATCTCCCGGAATGCTTCCAATGATTTTGTTGTCTGCGAGAACAGTTGAATGTCACGGGAGAAATCCAGTTTCTTAGCATCTTCCAAGTTCTCTATAACGATGGCTGTGCCTTCGGTTTGTCCTACCAAGCCTACTACTTCCGCATGACCATTCTTTCCATAAATCACAATCTGCCCACCTGTTTCGTATGCTGTTCGGATACGTTTCTGAAGATTCAGAACAACAGGGCAAGTGGCATCTATCAGTGTGATGTGTTGAGATTCAGCCTCAGCATAAGTCTCTGGAGGCTCACCATGTGCCCGCAGGAGCATCTTTGTGTCGTGAAGGGTGTCAAGATCCCGATGTTCAACAGTTGTTAATCCCATCTTGCTCAGCCTATCCACCTCACGACCATTGTGAACGATGTCGCCAAGGCAATAGAGTGAACCACTTTGGGCTAACTCCTCTTCTGCCTTCCTAATGGCTGTTGTCACGCCAAAACAGAATCCAGAACCTTCGTCTATCTCTATCAGCATCTTGATACTATTTCTTTATATTTAGCCAGAAGCCATGCACTTTGTTCCTCACGCGTCAATTCTGAGTTATCCAAAACAAGCGCATCTTCTGCCTGACGCAATGGAGCAATTTCACGATGTGAATCTATATAGTCTCTTTCTTCCACATTCTTCAAAATCTCGTCGTAGCTCAGCGCATCCTTCTCTGCCTGTGATGTTGCTTTTTCCATCAGTTCATCATATCTACGTTGAGCACGCACGCTGGCTGTAGCAGTAACAAAGACTTTCATCTCCGCCTGGGGAAAGACGGCTGTGCCAATGTCTCTTCCATCCATCACGATTCCCTTCTCTTTACCCATGGCCTGCTGTTGTTCTGTCAGCAGAGTTCTCACGAAAGGTAATGCGGCCACGGGACTCACACGGTTGCTCACAGCCATCTGGCGTATTTCCGTTTCCACATTTACTCCATTCAAGTAAGTGTCTGGACGTCCCATCTCTGCATTAAACTTGAAGGAAATCTGAATCTTTCCCTCATCAACCGCATTCTGTAGAGCGTCCTCTCGAACACCTTCGTCTGGATACAGACCATTTTGCATTGCAAACAGAGTAACTGCACGATACATAGCTCCCGTGTCCACATACACATATCCTATCTCCTTGGCCAGTTGTTTTGCCATGGTACTTTTACCACAACTTGAGTGACCATCTATTGCTATGATTATCTTCTTCTCCATGCTTATATATTAAATAATGTGTATTCTATTATATATAATGTATCACAAGCCTTGTATTTCTCCTTTTTTCTTGTCTATCAGAAAGAATAACTCACATTACACAAGACTGAGGATGCGGCCACATGATATTTGCCATATGCCACACCCACCTTGAATTTCTTGACATTTAAGCCACCTCCAATACTGAAGCCTGCCCAATGTCCTTTATCCAGCACTTTCATTTCATGCGCTCTTCGGAAATTGTAGCCCAAGGCCACCCACGTGTTCCTTGAAGGAAGAATATCTGCTCCCAATACAAAGTGTTGAATAAAGTTCACATCACTCCAATGAGTCACATCATCTGCCGTTAATGAGATTCGAATAGGAGCATTGGCAAAGTCCTTACTAAAGCCTAAGGCCAAATTGAACGGCAAGGTTTCTCTTGTGCCATCATCATAGAGTGTTTTGATTTGTCCGCCTAAATTTCTTCCCACGACAGAGAATGAGAATCCTGTTTCCGCATTAAAATAATTCAATGCCAAGTCTGTTCCTATAGCTGTACTTGAATAGTTTGCATAGTTACTCATCAAGAGTTTGGCAGTAACTGCACCACTCCAACGTTCGCTCAGCAAATAGGAATAGGAGGTTTGCAGGTTGATGTCTTTGGCAGAGAAACTGCCCATCAATGCGCCTGTCTCATCTGTTTCATCCATACTTCCATAATCCAACATCTGAGCACCAATAGCCCAAGTGCCTCGATCGCCAATGGCTTTAGTAAAACCTGCTGCCATCAAGTTGCTGGAATGGATATAGGAATTATAGCCCAACACCAAACTTTTGTCTGACACGTTTGTCAGCATAGCGGCATTGGTCCACATCATACTGGCATCATCTTCAACAATACTGATATTGGCTCCGCCTAAAGCAGCAGAATGAGCACCTACAGGGACATTCAGAAACTGATACCCCGTCTTACCATCCTGTGCCCAAGATTGAACTGCAAATGATAACAGCACGAACAGACAAACAAGTTTATTTAAGTGTCTCATAATATGTCTCTAAAAGTTTTTTAGCAGCAACAAACGAGGTGACTTGACCACCCAAGACTTCGTTTTCCATTTGCCCTATCATCTCCTTGATGCGAGGATTGTAGTAGAAACTATTCTTCAAGTGCTCGTTTACTGTCTCATACATCCAGTATTTTGACTGCTCGTTTCTACGATATTGGAAATAACCTGACTCTTTCACTTTTTCAATATAGCCAAAGATCATCTTCAACACTTCATCAATATTCAATTCATAGAATCCTGAATAGCACATCACCTCTGGGACGATTCCGCTTTCTGGAACAGGGAACAAATGAAGAGCATTTCGGAAGTGTGAGGCTGCTAATTGTGCTTTATCCACATTGCTTCCATCTGCCTTGTTAATGACAATGCCATCAGCAATTTCCATGATTCCACGCTTAATGCCCTGAAGTTCATCTCCTGTTCCAGCCAACTGAATCAGCAAGAAATAATCGACCATGGAATGGCATGCGGTCTCGCTTTGACCTACACCTACTGTTTCTACGAAGATGTGATTATATCCAGCTGCCTCACATAGAATAATAGACTCACGAGTCTTACGAGCCACTCCACCAAGACTACCTGCTGTTGGGCTGGGACGAATGAACGATTTCGGATGAACAGAAAGTTTTTCCATTCGTGTCTTATCTCCGAGGATACTGCCTTTCGTCTTCTCTGAAGAAGGGTCTATTGCCAGCACAGCCAACTTTCCACCATAGTTTTCCAACAGATGCACACCAAAAGTGTCAATACTGGTTGATTTGCCTGCTCCTGGAACACCACTGATACCCACACGTACAGAATTACCTGAATACGGAAGGCACTTTTCAATCACTTCCTGAGCAATGACTTGATGTTCTGGCAACACGCTCTCTATCAAAGTGACAGCCTGTCCCAACATACTCACATCACCCTTCAGGATTCCCTCCACATATTCGGCTGGAGTATATTGCTTCTGACGCTTCTTCCTTATCTGACGGAGATAGGGATTAATGATAGAAGGCTGAGCAACACCTGCATGAACCTGCAAGCCTGAATATTCTGTACTATTTTCTGGATGTTCCATTTATATTTGATTAATATCTATGCACAAAAACTATTACGCAAGAGACTGTTTACTTTTCAAAATTCACAGTTACCACTGCCTTTGGCTTATTAGGATCGTTTGTAATAATCAATACACGTGGTTGAGCTTTTGAAAGCCCCAAGAAACGGGCATCAACAGTTACTTTCATCTTCACCTCTTCTCCTGGTTGCAATTCTGTTTTTGGAAGTTGCACGGTAATAGCCTGATTGAAGGCTTGTATCTTGCTCAACTTCAAAACACCTCTACCCTTATTGCTAAGTTTTACAGAGCCTATCAACTTGGTCTTCTTGCCCAACTTTCCCATATTCAGTTCTGTGGTGGAAATATGGAAATTAGGTTTACGAGCAAACTCCTCCGCAAAGTGTAAATCTGGCAGCAAGACTGCAGAAACAGCAATTTCATTATTCGAACCCACCTTGTCTCCAGAGAATCGAGCCAAATAGATACTTGTCTGGTTCAGTCCTAAATCTTGCAGTTTTTCACTATGTAGCGTCAAGGCAATCTTTCCTCGACGTCCCTTAGCAATCATTGAAGGCTCATATTCCGCAGTCATGTAGGATGGAAGGTGCATTAGCATTGGCGTATAAACAGTTTCACCATTATTGAAAATCTCTATTTCCGCTCTCGCTGAATCTCCTGAATTCACATCCATGAATTCCACATTATTTGCACTCAACAAAATATCATCTATGCTGTATGGAAACAATTCCTCCACTGTTTTTGTCTCAACATTGCTCACAAGAGCCTTCATACGGACACGCACAGGTTTGTCATCAGCATTAGTATAAACATCAATATAGCGATCAAAATGTCCGAGCATCATTGCATCATAAGTAATGCTAATTTCACCCTCATCACCTTTCAACAGTGCTCCTTTTGTCCATTTAGGTGTTAAACAACCACAACCAGCATCCACATCTCTAATCAACAGGGGTGATTTGTCTTTGTTCGTAAACTTAAAGACAGCGGTTACAGGCTTCTTCCAAAGTGTACTACCAGCATTTACAACCGTCCTGTCAAAAGATATTCGTTGAGCATGACTCATTAACGAGATTGTCAAACAAATCACACTCATTATAACGTATTTCATATTCATATTATTGTCTTTCCTTTTTCAATAAACATTTTTCCTTTCATCAAACGCTAATCATCAAGCACTATATTCTGGAAGCTTCTTTCACATCTTGAATTTCTCGGAGTCCTCCTACTATCTCATCAACCTCTTCTGTGTCGTGCACATACATCTGTATTGTACACTCAAAGATACCATCCTCACAGGACACTTCAAGTTTACGAATATTTACACCATGAAGTTGAGAAATAACCTGAGTCATCTCATGCAGGAGACCTAACTTATCAAATCCCTTCACGTAGAGGGAAACAGGGAACAAGGAAACCTTATTCATTTCCCATTTGGCAGCCAAAACACGGTTACCATAATTTGCCTTCAGTTTTTCTGCTTTTGGACATTGCAACTTATGAATGACTATATGCTTGTCTTCATCTATATAGCCCATGACAACATCACCAGGAATAGGCATGCAGCATTCGCACAAAGTATAGTCTTTTTGAACCGAGTCTTCGGTCAGAACAACTGTTTTCTTTCTATCAAAACCTGCTCCAACATTTTCAAGAGTACCGTCTTCCTGTTTAGTAGCCTTTCGACCAAACGAGAACAACTTCTTCCAGCCACCTGTTGAACTGCTTCGTCCCCTGATCGTTTCTATATCCGCACGACCTAACCTCACCTTTCCTTCTGCTATTGCCACAAACAACATGTCGGGCTTGGACAAGCCATGTAACTTGCACAACTTATCAGTAACAAGAGAATCTCTAACTATCTCATTTTTTGCCAAGAAGTCATCCAAATCCTGCTCACCCTTCTTACGCAGCTCGCGTTCCTCTTTGCGAAGAATAGATAATATCTTTGTGGTAGCCTTTGCTGTAGTGGCAATATTCAACCATTCACGAGTAGGGTGAACAGATTTAGAAGTCAAGATTTCCACCTGATCACCACTATTCAGTTTATAACTGATTGGAACGAGTTTGTGGTTTACCTTAGCACCTATACAGTGGCTTCCCACAAAAGTATGGACACTAAAAGCAAAATCCAAGGTTGTACTACCTGCAGGCATGGTTCGAATATCGCCCTTAGGAGTGAAGACAAAAATCTCAGAAGCAAAGAGATTCAGTTTGATGGTATCAAGAAAATCCATCGCATCAGGCTGAGGATCATCAAGAATCTCCTTGATAGTAGCCAACCACTTGTCCAATTCAAGTTCTGAAGAGGTCTCGGTCTTTTCCACATCCTTATATTTCCAATGAGCAGCAAAACCCGTTTCTGCTATCTCATCCATTCTGCGAGAACGAATCTGAACCTCAATCCACTCTCCTTGCTTTGACATCAAAGTCACATGAAGAGCCTGGTATCCATTGGCCTTAGGATGACTCACCCAGTCTCTTGTTCGGTCTGGATGGGATGTATATATCTTACAGAGCTTCACATATATATTAAAGCAATCATTCAATTCAGTGTCAATATCCTCTGGCTCAAAAATGATACGTACCGCTAATATATCATAAATCTCCTCAAAAGGAATATGTTTTGACTGCATCTTACGCCAGATAGAATAAGGCGATTTCACACGTTGCTTGATTTCATAGGTAAGTCCCATACTATCAAGTTGTGCACGAATAGGGTCTGCAAACCGAGCAAATACTGTATCACGCTCTTCTTTGGTAGCAGCTAATTTCCTTTCTATATTGGCATAATCATCTGGATACTCAAACTTGAAGCTCAAATCCTCAAGTTCCGTTTTGATGGAATTGAGACCTAATCGATTGGCAAGAGGAGCATAGATGTACAATGTCTCACCCGCAATCTTATATTGCTTATTGACTGCCTGACTACCCAAAGTGCGCATATTGTGCAAACGGTCTGCAATCTTAATGAGGATGACACGAATATCATCACTCATCGTCAAAAGTAATTTTTTGAAATTCTCTGCTTGAGCAGAAGCGTGATCTCCAAAGATACCACCAGAAATCTTGGTCAGACCATCTACTATCTGAGCTATCTTTGGACCAAACATGTTCTCTATGTCTTCAACCGTGTAGTCAGTGTCTTCAACCACATCATGCAGAAGAGCAGAACAAATAGAAGTCGAACCCAGCCCTATCTCTACGCAAACAATCTTAGCGACAGAGATGGGATGGAGAATATATGGTTCGCCAGACAAACGACGCACACCTTTGTGAGCATGCTTGGCAAAATTGAAGGCTTTTGTTATGATATCAACCTTCTTGCGATGTCTGCTTGCCAAATAAGCATCTATCAGTTTTTGGAACTCCGCATTAATCAGTTGTTCCTCTTGCTCTGTATTCGACATTGTAACGTCACCCATAAAGCCTTCTCCTTATTTTCTTTTCAAACTTCATTAATATCACTCATCATAAAGAACTCATTTCACCCGAACGGACTGATCAGGGAATATCCTATCTTTCTTGATACTTGGATTCAACTTACGCAATTGTTCCACTGTCGTATTGTTGCGGCTTGCAATTGCGGATAAGGTATCACCTTGCTTGACAGTAACATTCTTCTTTGCAACCTGCTTTTTGCTTGAACTAGTTGAGCGAGAGGTTTTCTGACGAGTATTGGTCTGAGTATTGCCTGAAACAGACGATGTAAGATTGACCATCATGTTCTCCGCACCAACAACTGAGCCTACACCAGAAGATGCGGTTGATAGGACAGCTATCTGTGGAACATTTCCATAAATGCTGTCTTCTGATGCCAAGAAATATTCAATAGAACCAGCAGGCAATCGCAAAGTATAATCTGCAGGAATAACATCTCGTCTATACTGAGGATTGATAGCACGCAGTTCATCTATAGAAACACGACACTTAGAAGCAATCTGTGCAAAATTCACATCATGACGTACTACCACTGTGTCTGACTCCAAAGGAAGAGATGCCTCATGTGGAACAATACCATGCTCACAATAGTAATTCATGATATAGGTTGCTGCAACAAATGCAGGAACATATCCACGTGTTTCCTTCGGAAGGTGGTTATACACACTCCAGAAATCAGCAGAACCTGCTTGATTACCAGAGCGAGTGAGAGCCTTCTGCACATTTCCTTCACCGCAGTTATAACCAGCAATGGCTAATCCCCAATCACCAAACATCTGATACAAATCTCTCAAGTAACGAGCAGCAGCCTCACTCGACTTGATAGGGTCACGGCGTTCATCCACCAAGGTGTTTACTTCAAGACCATAACGCTTGCCTGTGGTTATCATAAACTGCCAAAGACCTGCAGCACCCACTCTGGATGTGGCAGAAGGACGGAGTGCAGATTCAATCACAGGGAGATACTTCAGTTCCAAAGGCAAACCATAGCGCTCCAATGCCTCCTCGAAAATAGGATTGTAGAAATTAGAAGCACCAAGCATGACTGCTACCGAGTTCTTCATACGTGTGCTATAAGTGTCTATATACTTTCGAGTGACCTCGTTGAGAGGCAGATCAATCGTGGTTGGAATACGAGAAAGCCTGCTTATCAAGACAGAATCCCCGTAAGAGACTGTACGACCAACACCTGTTCCAGGAGTAAGGTTATTGACATTCGCAGACTCTTTCATCAATTCATCTTCGCCAATCAACATACCTTCTGGCATATCAAAGGCCTCAGCCTGTATCGTGTCTTCAACCAAAGTGTTTCCATCCTGAGCAAAACCCCAAGATGTGAGAAAAACGGACAAACAAGTAATTATAATCTTTTTATTCATATATATATTATAAATATAATTGGTTTTCAAAATGTCAAACTACATCCAACCCCATACGAACTTGAGTGTATTCCTGAAGCACGCAGGGCTGAATATTTATCATTAATAATTGTTGGACGTATCTTCATGGTCAAATCATGACTAATGTCAAAACTTGACATTTCCGCATCCACATAAGCATCTATGATAGACAACGCATAAACACCTATCATACAGAACATACTTAAATCACGAAAACGCCGATAATAGTTTTTCTTCCTGCGAAAAAGATCTTGCAGACGAGTTTTATTAGCCTCTATATCATAATGAGAAGGAATAAAAGTCTCATAACTCTTCGTGTTTTCATCGCTGTCCATGATGTCTATATACGCCTGAGAATAATCACGGTACATGGTATTATTCCAGGTCATGGCATATGCACAGCCAATAAACCCACCATAGATAAGTGGCAATTTCCAATACTTACGATTGTAGATCTGTCCTCCTCCCGGGAAAATGATGGCAAGCCACAGAGCCTTTTTTGAGTCAGGAACAAAACGTCCATTCTTATTTGGATCAAACAAGAAACCCGAACCGTCCGCATCAGGATACGCAATATTCAGTGTGTTGTCTATATGTCCAGACAACATCTTCTCGTATTCCTCCGATTTACGAACAGAGTCTATCTTACTGCTCAGCAAAGTCTCATCCAAGAGCGTCGTATCTACAACCAACGTATCCTCAAAAGTCTTCTTCTGATTTTCCCTGCGCAATCGTGCCAAAGGAACAGCATCTCCATCAACCTCTTCCTGAGAAAAGACTTCTTGAGGGAGGAACATGAATAGAAGGAAACAACAGATTTGATATGTACGAATTATATAACGCACTTTCTATCTTATTTTGAAAAGGCAGAAACAATACGGAGCAAGTCATCAATATCCTGAAAAGAGAACGACACCTTACCATTCCCTTTCGGAGAACAAGTAATCTTCACATTAGCACCTATCTGGCGAGACAGTTTCTTTCGTAAATCTTCAAAAGACTCGCTCAGATTTCTGGACGCCACAGAAGATGCTTTTGGAGATTTTTCTTCTGCTCCCTCATTCATCTTCTTAATCACATCCTCAACCTGACGAACCGAGTAACCCTTATCCTGAATCTCCTTGAAAAGTTTCAACTGATCCTTGGGATTCTCCAAAGCCAAAAGGGCACGAGCATGACCTGTATCAATATTGTGGTTTTGAATAGCCACCTGTACAGGAGCCGGCAACTTCAGAAGACGAAGATAATTAGCCACTGTTGCACGCTTCTTACCAACACGCTCACTCAGTTTTTCTTGAGTGAGACCATACTCATCGATCAAATGCTGATAAGCCAATGCTATTTCTATAGAATTAAGATCCTGACGCTGAATATTCTCAATCAGAGCCATTTCCATCACATTCTCATCACTGACGGTACGAATATAAGCAGGGACAGAAGTCAATCCTGCCTTTTGCGAAGCACGCCAACGACGCTCTCCTGCAATGATCTGGTATCGTCCTGTCTCCAACTCACGCAACGTGATTGGCTGAATAATGCCTATCTCTGCTATAGAATCCGCCAGTTCCTGCAAAGCCTCTTCGTCAAACTCATGACGAGGCTGGTTGGGATTTCTCTCAATCAGTTTTATATCCACTTCATTGATTGTGGAAGAACCTTCCGTACGGACATCTTCTGTTGAAATAAGAGCACCCAATCCACGTCCAAGAGCCGGACCATATTTTTTTCTTACTGCCATCGTATGATAAAAGATATTTCTTGATTAATTACTTCACACCGTGAGCCACAATCTCCTTAGCCAGCGAAATGTAGTTCTTAGCACCACTGGAAGTTGCATCATATAAGATACATGGAATACCATGACTTGGGGCTTCAGACAGTCTCACATTACGCTGAATAACAGTTTTGAAAACCAATTCCTGAAAGTGGCGTTTAACTTCCTCATATATCTGATTGGCCAAACGCAAACGAGCATCAAACATGGTCAGAAGGAATCCCTCTATCTCAAGACGTGGATTCAACTTAGACTTGATGATTTTGATTGTATTCAGCAATTTACTAATACCTTCAAGCGCAAAATATTCGCACTGAACAGGAATAACTACAGAATCAGCAGCGGTCAGAGAATTGACCGTGATAATACCCAAAGAGGGAGAGCAGTCAATCAAAATAAAATCATACTCAGCTCTCAACGGATCAAGAATCTTCTTCATCACCCTTTCACGCTTATCCACATTCAGCATTTCTATCTCTGCACCCACAAGGTCTATATGGCTCGGGATAATATCCAGTCCATTTATATCTGTAGTAAAGATTGCCTCATGCGGATCTGTCGAACTAACAATACAATCATAAATGGAAGTATCAACCTGCTGTACATCCACACCAAGACCAGAAGAGGCATTCGCCTGAGGGTCAGCATCCACAACAAGCACTTTCTTATCAAGAGCAGCTAAACTCGCAGCAAGATTAATCGCTGTAGTTGTCTTACCAACTCCACCCTTCTGATTAGCCAATGCAATAATTTTTCCCATAAATAAAAATTCTATCAAAATAGTCATGAAAAGAAATCAAACGCCCAAAGAACAGGATTTCTTTGGAGTCTGGTCCAATCATCATTCAATTCCGTTTGCAAAGATACAAATTTTACGTGGAACAAACACAACAAACAACGTGGAACATTTGTGTTTTTAGTATTTTTTGTCTTCACCATTCTATAGGCCAACAAAAGCAATGTGTCCTCAAAAGCGCAAAAGTATTTAAAAGAAAAAAGAAAGACATAAGTCTTTCTTCATTCATGTCATTTTGCTTTTTGGTGGGCGCTGACGGATTCGAACCGCCGACCCTCTGCTTGTAAGGCAGACGCTCTGAACCAGCTGAGCTAAGCGCCCTTTGTTGGTCGGGATGACACGACTCGAACGTGCGACCCCTTGGTCCCAAACCAAGTATACTACCAACTGTACTACATCCCGATTTTCAACTGCTTCCAAGTGTTTTCCTCAAAAGCACTGCAAAGGTACGGCTTTTTTTGGAACGAGCAAAACATTTGAAACTTTTTTTTACTTCTCCATGTAAAAACACCCCACTTTACGAGAATTCGGTCATAAAAAGAGAGAACTTCCACAAAAACACATCACCAAAGAGCAAACGATTCAACAAAACAAGAGTTCGAATGAAAGAGACCCATCTTTGGCTTCCAATGAGAGTTCTACCTAACGCAAGTTCGATGAATTTAGAAAAAGAGACATCGATTTCAATGTTTGGCACATCCTTTCAACCAGACCCTTCCCTCTCTTTTTTTCGCCAAAATCATGGGAGATTCAAAGAGTATTTGCCCACAATGCAAGAAGAGCCTAATAATTCTGGCACGTTTCATCGCCAAACGACTCCTTAAAGGAAACGAACGACACCATCCCTTTTTACAAGAATCCCTATATCTTCTTTATACACAACCATTTATGAATGCTCAACAGTTCAATACTTTCCAGATTTAAAACGCACACATGGTTCGTTGGTCATCGCACAATTGTTCATGGACATTTGAAGCATTATTCATTGACCTTTGAACAATTATTCGTTGGAGCATGAAGAACGCTTCGGACACACAGGATACAAAATGAATGGAGTCCCCTTCCATTTCATTCTCTCACACACCTGCTTTCATTTCCCTTTCGCAATAAAATCGATCCAGAGTGTGATAAATTCATCTAGCCCAAACTATATATTAAAGGAAGCGATGAGGTTATTACAATAAAACAAAAAAAGAGCGTACCTTTCGATACGCTCTCCATATAATGTACAGTATTTTATTACTTCAAAGAAACAACTGCACGGCGGTTGAGGTTGAATGGCTCAACTTCTGCAACACCACCAACACCTGAAGTTTCAATCTTAGCACGGTCTACACCGAGGCTAACGAGTTCGTCAGCAACAGCCTGAGCACGAGCCTCAGAAAGCTGCTGGTTGTAAGCAGAAGAACCAGTCTTGCTATCTGCAGAACCTCTTACAACAACCTTAGCACCTGTGTTCTTTGCAGCAGTTGCAATAGCTTCGAGGTTGATAAGATCCTTCTTAGAGTTCAACTTAGAAGAGTTGATGTCAAAGAATACAGAGCTTGTACCTGCTGTAACGCTACCGCTAACTTCTGGGCACTTGTGGTTAGCCCACTTAGCGAGCTCAGCGCGAAGACGAGCGTTCTCATCCTGCTCAGCCTTGAGCTGTGAACGAAGAGCAGAGAGCTTAGCACATGCCTCAGCAGAGAGTGCCTCGTAGTCCTCGAGAGAAACAGCCTTAGACCAACCAGTCTTGCCAATGTTGAAAGTGAGACCGAGGTCAACAGCTGCGATGTTGTTACCGCTGAATGCCTTGCCATCAGAGTTGTATGGGAAGAAGTCATTTGTAGTCCAAACGTAAGAAGCGTCTACATAGAGAGCTACACGCTTACCAAGCTTCCAAGATGACTCGAAACCTGCACCAAGAGCTGGAGCATAAGAGTCAGCACCGAAGTTACGGATAATACCCATACGTGGGAAGAATGAAAGATTCCAAACACGTGACTCATTGTAACCACAGAAGATGTTGCTCAAGTTGAACTCAGTATCGAAGTAGAGCTGTGCATAACCACCCTTGTGAGCGTCTGGACCTTCGATTACGTGATCGAGGTTACGGAAAGCGTGATAGAAAGCACCGTTCTCCCAGTTCAATTTCAGACGAGTACCGATACCTGGAGTGAACCACTTACCTACTGCGAGGTCGAAACCGTAAGTACGACCATCATGCCAGTCTGTCTTAAGAAGTGGACCGTGACCGTACTGGCTAACCACGTTTGCATCAATACCTACCTGAACAAACCAGTTTGACCAGAAAGAGTTAGTTGCAACACTGTACTTGTTTGTTGTTGGAGTTGCGAACTCATCGCACTGTGCATTTGCTGCAGTGCAGAGACCTACAAAGGCCAACGCCATCATTAACTTTTTCATAAAAAACAAATTTTTAATAAAACAATAATTAATATTTCTAAGTTATGTATTCTTAATAATAAGTTTACTGCGATTAGGCGCATTCTCTGTCAAACATTAAATGCTTTCAAGACACAATTCCACTCTAATCTTGGTACAAAGTTAAACATTTTACTTTATTCACATACAACAAAAACAAAAAAAACGTAAAAAAAATAACATAACACCTAACTATTTATTACTTTTTAACTTTTTTATTGCGTTTCAAGCCCCCAAAAGTTGTCAAAAGCCATCATCTATCTGCTTATCATCCAAAATTTTGAATATAACCTTACCATTTGGTGTCCTTGCAGGAGTCTTTGTGGAGAATAAATCCTTCAGAAGATGCTCCATTTCTAATGAAGAGAGCACCTGACCATATACAATCGCTGAATTTTCTGCCATGGTAAGCGCAAGAGACTCTTGAGCATCCTTTCGAATATCTGTCGTATTCTCTTTAACGGACTGAATCATTTCATGAAGAAGCGTGTCTATATCTATGCCATCCACTCCAGAAGGAATCCCATTGACAGAATAAGAACCGCCTCCAAGATTGGACAAATCAAAGCCAAGACTAAAGATGTCCTCCATCATCTGTTCCAGAACGACGCACTCTGAGGCATCAAACTGCACCACAACAGGAAAGAGTTCCTTTTGGGATGGGCGATTATCAGAACTCAAGAACTTCATATTCTGGTCATACAAGACACGGACATGTGCTCTATGCTGATTCACCACCATCAGACCATTGGCACAAGGAAGCACAATATATCTACCCTTATATTGAAACTTCTGCACAGAAAAATCCATCGCCAGACATCCCGTCTCATTTTCAGAAGGAAGTTCATTCCATAAAGAACCTTGCAATATCTTCTCTTCCGGGACATCATCCATCTGAGGCATCAACGAACTCAAGTTCAGATTAGAGCCCTCTATCAGAGATGCGTCCTCTTCTGGCAAAGAGGAGAAGGCAGAGGCAGAAGGAGTAGTATATTTGTCGTACAACTTTTCCCAACCACTGGAACGGGAGTATAACTTTCCCCTTTCGCTACTGAAAGGATTGTAAGAGGAAGACGGTTCCTTGGGCTGATAAGGGATAGAAGTAGTTGTGTCAAAAGTGGGAATGTCTGGTTTTCCCTCTATGTCAAAATCTATGAGAGGTACATTACAGAATTGTCCAAGAGTTTCTCTCACTGCTGCAGACAGCACCTGCCAAATGGATTGTTCATTATCAAACTTGATTTCAGTCTTGGTAGGATGCACATTCACATCAATCGTGGAAGCATCTACAGAGAAATAAATGAAATATGGAATATGATTGCCTACAGGTATCAGATTCTCGTATGCCTTCATCACTGCACTATGAAAATATGGGTGACGCATGTAACGACCATTCACAAAGAAGAACTGTTGAGTGCCTTTCTTCTTGGAACACTCTGGCTTGCCCACATATCCAGAAATGCTGGCTAAGGAGGTTTCTACTTCTATTGGGAGCAGTTCGGCATTGATCTTCTTGCCAAAGACATCCACTATTCTCTGTTTTACGGAGCCTTGTGGCAAATGATACATTTCCACTCCATTATTATATAATGAGAAAGAAACGCCTGGATTCACCAGTGCTATGCGTTGGAAATCTGATACTACATTGTTCAGTTCTGTCTGATTAGACTTCAAGAACCTTCTGCGAGCAGGAACATTGAAGAATATGTTCTGTACAGAGAAATTACTACCAGTGGGGCAAACAACGGGTTCTTGCTTCTCAATCCTTGAACCCGAGATCTGAATCATTGTGCCCAGTTCATCTTCCTCCCTCTTGGTCTTCAACTCCACCTGGGCCACAGCAGCAATACTTGCAAGAGCCTCACCTCTAAATCCCATGGTGGAAAGGTTGAAGAGGTCCGAAGCCTGTTGAATCTTAGATGTGGCGTGGCGGTCAAAAGCAAGACGAGCATCTGTTTCCGACATTCCCTTACCATCATCTATCACCTGCACATTAGTCTTACCACCATCCACCACCAGCACTTTCACATTTTTAGCACCTGCATCAATCGCATTCTCCATCATCTCCTTAATGATGGATGATGGACGCTGAACAACTTCGCCCGCAGCAATTTGGTTAGCGACTGAATCTGGTAAAAGATGAATAATATCGTTCAAAGCAATTCTATTTTAGATGTTCCAATATAAACAGAATACAAATCATGCAAGGCGCTTCCATGAGAGAAAGAGCCTCAAGAAAAAACATGGCCAGTGCTAAGATAGCGCATGAGCAGAAGCAAAAGAACAATCGCAACAATCAGCACACCATAGGAGATAGGCTTTCTGCCACTTGTCTTTCTACGTTTCAGATGTCTTGTGGCCAAAACAAATTTGCCTCGGATATCTTCTGGTGAAAATTCCTTCGGAGGCAACATTCCCAGTTCACGCTTTGCACGCTCATCTATTTCCTTGAGTTTTTCCTTTCTTGGATCATAATAGATGTAATTATGATGAAAACCTCTTGGCTTTCTTACAGAAAATAATCCCATACATTATATATATAATATGTGTAACTTCATTTATATCTCAATTCAGATCTTCCAATCGCTGTCTTGGCACAACTCTTCTTTCCGTCTGCTTGAGTTCCTGTTCCTTATTCTTGCTCCTCCACCCAAAGATGTCATCTTTATTCATTGGGCGAATATAATCAAACCATGCAAAATTAGGCAGGTAACGCTTTTCCGCAGGAATGGCAAAAACAGGAAACATCGTTCCAACAGAACTGGACATCCAAATCTTATCCACCTTCTTGTTCTTCATGAAAAGTGTCAGTTCTGGTGTCTCTGTATAATTCATGCCTATACGATTCCCGTCATCCTCCTCCATAAAATAAGTGACATACACATTACCCTTAGCCTCATTCCTCTCTAATGCCCCATCCTTGAAATAGCAAAACATCTCTTTCGAGGCTACTTGATTATAAGAAACAGAGTCCAGACGCTCAATGGTCATAGCTTGGTTGATGACATGAATCCAATCCACCGTACTATCATTATTATACACACGTATTTCTTCACCAAAAACCTGCTGACCTTCATTCCACAAGATGGGCTGACCATAAAGATATGTGCAAGAATCCTTCTGATGAGAAACCAGAGAGTCACACACACCCTGAAAATCATTTCTGAACATTCTCACCTTGCGATAAGCAAACAAGTCACGGTAAACAGAATCCGTCTTTTGATTGTAACTTACCATCTTCAGAGTATCTGCATGCACATAAAGCGTGTCTCCTTCAGAAAACTCATAGCACACCGCGCTGTCTGTAGCAACAGCCACTCCTGTCTGATCCTCATAACGGCAATAGTTGCCTGTCAGCATACAACTATTCTCCGCATCAATTAAAACAACACTACCAAAGGCTTCACTCACCCCTGTTTCATCATTATAGAAAAGGCTGTCACCGACAATATCACGCATGTCCTTATACACATGTGAACGATCCATCAAAAGAGCCTTACCCGTCTTTGTATCATAATCTCCACGCAAAGCATAGATAAAAGTACTATCAGAAGAAATAATATTTGTTTCCGAAACTATTTTTGCAATTTCCGTATCAGAATAATAATACAGTTCATTAGTCTTCATCTCAAACTTAGGATTATTCACCACCACATTGTCCTTAAAGATAGCCTCACGGAGAGCAGGGGTGTATTGACCATAGTCAGAGTTCAGCACATTTTCCCCATCATAGAGCGTGCCATGCTGAGGATAGAAGCCAACACCCTCCAAACGATCATAGTCTATAGTAGAAGTTGTCAAGCGAGTCTCACGATGAGTGAGAACAGCACGCCCCTGAGCATGTGCCTGCAACAGAGGACCATTATATAATAATGTGTCACTTGTCAAAGTCAGGGAATCACCCTGCATCATTTTCACATGACCATAAGCATTAAATGTGTTATCATCCTTGTAGAACCTTGCACTGTCGCAGGTCAGATACATACCATCATGATACAGTTTAACATTTCCAACCAGTACATCAGCATACACATCCTTATAGTTCTTGTAAAGTACATCACTATGGATGAGTTTCACTTGTTCAGATGATTTTCTGCGCGGACGATCATCTGGACGAGAAGCGAAAAGCATACAAACCATTGATAGGCATAGCATACCTATCAACAGTCTCGTTCCCTTGTTCGACCCTTTCTTGTTCATCAATAGCCAACAGCCTATTTAATCCAGCCCGGATATTCAAACTCACAATTCTGCCATCCGTCCTTAATATGGATATAAGTCGTCTTCTGCTTCTCGCGAATCCACTTCTCCAAAGCCTCCTCACTCATCTTACTTAACACCACATCCTGCATCTCCTGATAATCCTCAGACATTGTTGCACGATGTCCATTTGTGCGGCTCTTCAGTTTCACGATAGCCACCACCTCTCTACCCTTGGAATTAACCATGATGAAAGGAGCAGAAATCTCATTTACCTTCATACCAGCCACTGCACGTGCCACTTCCGTAGGAAGGTCCTTCATTTCATATTTAGACTGACTTGTTTTATTGTCAAACAGCAAACCGTAATTGTTGCGTGTATCCTTATCATAAGAGAACTTAGACACACAAGCCTCAAATGTGTCATATCCCTCCTGGACCCCCTTTCTGATAGAATCCAAATCACTAATACATTTCTGAAGTGCCTCTGTAGAGACCTTAGGTTTGCGAAGAATGTGGCGACAATTCACCAAGTCTCCTCTCTTCTCTATCAACTGAATGATATGGAAACCAAATTCAGTCTCCACCACTTTAGACACCGCCTTAGGGTCTGTCAAGCTGAATGCCACCTTTGCAAACTCTGGCACAAATGAACTTCTACCTGAAAAGCCCAATTCTCCACCTCGCTGAGCAGAACCCTTGTCTTCCGAATAAAGAAGAGCCAATGTGGAGAATTGTGCACTACCATCGTTCACACGATCAGTATAACCACGCAGTTCTTCTTTCACACGGTCTATCTCCTCCTGGGGAATAAATGGTTCGCGAGTGATAATCTGGCACTCCACCTTGGTAGGAATGAAAGGAATGCTATCCTCTGGCAGATCCTTGAAATAGCGGCGCACCTGCGAAGGAGTGACCTTGATGCCAGCCACCAACTTCTGTTGCACTGCTTCCATTATCATTCCATTCTTCACATTCTGATACATCTTCTCTCTAATCTGAGAATAACTCATCTTCGCATACTCCTCCAGTTTCTCTCGTGAGCCATAGTCCAGCAGCGCAGCATTCAAGTTGAGATCCACTTTCTGAAAGACATCTGCATCAGGCACATCTATAGAGTCTATCTCAGCCTGATGCAAGAAGAGTTTCTGCACAGCCAACTGCTCAGGAATCACACAATAAGGGTCTTTATCCCAACGTTGCCCTCTTCCCATATCCTCCAAACGAACTGCCTCCACGTCTGACTTCAGGATAGCCTCATCGCCCACAATCCAAATCACCTCATCCACCACATTGTTGTTGTTCTGAGCAACAACACTCAAAGTCACCATTGTGAAGAGTCCTATAAAAATCTTGCGTATCATTTTGTTATTATTTTCTGATTAAAACATGTATTATTTCTTCACTTTCTTGGGAAAAGAGAAATGGCTTCTCCGTCCCCCTATGCCCTATCATATCAATGTCTATTGACAGTCTTGACCACATCATCAAATACCTCCACAGGATATTTCTTCCTCAGTCCTTCCACCCATAGTCTCTCCTCCTCGTTCTGGAAGTCCATCATCACCAGACTCTTCACATCCTGATAAGTGCGTGGGGCTTTCACCTTCTTTCCATACACATCTATGACAGGATAGCCACTCATTGGGATCTGCTTCTTATTCTGCTTAAACACCAGCTTGTCCACATTCACATTGTCACCCATCTTGAAGATACCACGTTCCACACGCACCACCTTGACCGAATCCGTGTTCAATGCACCAACCACAGCCTCTGCATATTTATCTTCAGCCACGCCCTTCAGTGCCTTCTTTGCCGCCTTCATGACAGCATCATCCTTTGCATGAATCACTATGCCACAGAAGCGAGGCGCATCCCAAGCATAATTCTTCTTGTTTGCCTTGAAATAAGCCTCTGCACCCTTAGTGTCCTTCTGGGCTTTATCCCAAACATCCTTCTTCGTCACCTCATACATCAGTGTCCCATCCACATATTCCTGCGAGAGATTGCGCTGTTCTGCATCTTTCTCCATCAAATTCTGGTACAATTCATTCACCAATACATCCTTGGAAATGCCTCTCTGCATAGACACGGAGTCGAGATAGGCATAAGCAGAACTTTCCTTGATGCCACGCTGCTCGAGAAACTCTATAATCTTATCACGATGATATTCATAAGGCTCAAAAGGATGACGCTCTGTCATGTAGATGATGTGATAACCCACAGTAGATTTGAATGGAGCAGACATCTCACCTGCCCTCAAGGCATAGGCGGCATTCTCAAAATCAGGAATCATCATTCCCTTTCCAAACTGTCCCAACGCTCCGCCACGCTGTGCAGTGCCCGTATCATCACTCTTCGCCTGTGCCATTTCTGCAAATTTAGCGGGAAGTTGAGCCTGGGGCACAGCCTTCAACACCTGATAGATAGAGTCAATGCGCACCTTTGCTGCTGCCTGTTGCTCATTTGTGGCATCCTGACGCATCAACACAAGAATATGACTTGCCGTAAGCAGATCCTGACCTCCAAAACGTTCTGCCGTTGCTTGATAAGTCTTACGAGCCTCACGCTCTATATAAGCAGAATCCACAATAGCACCAATAACAGCCTGCTCCTTGAAGCCATCAAGTTCCTTTCTGATAGAAGAAAGGGTGTCAAGTCGCTGGCTCTCAGCCTCAGCCACTTTCAATTTGAAATTCACATACAAAGGCACATACTCCTCCACAGTTTTCTTATCCACCACTCCATCAGAGTTGTTCTTATTGAACGAATATTCAAACTCGCTTCTGGTAATGCTTTTACCATTGACCTTCATGATTACAGGGTCAGAAGTCTGCGCAACCACAGAAAGGCCCATCGTTAGAGAAGCCACAAAGACTGCTATCTTTTTCATATATATACTTTTCCTTGTTTTCAATTTTAATGCAAATGTACGAAAAACAAACGAAAAAGAGACCTAAGCACCAAGGGTAATCGCTTACATAATAGTTTTTTAACAATTACGCTCTCCATTTTCCCTTCTATCCAACATAGAAGAAAAGGCCCAACCGACGCTTCAACAGAGTATTCCCTGTCGCCTATGATGCATAAGTCTTGTCATACATGATACTCGGGCAATGTGAGTTTGTAGAACTCACATTGAGTGGTGCATTCACCTTTGCACACAGAAAGCAAAGGAGAGGAAACACTCAAAGTGAATCCTCTCCTCTATAATTATACTGAACCTTCAGATTACTGAGGACGGCTGTAGTTAGGAGCCTCACTGGTGATGATAACCTCGTGAGGATGACTCTCCTGAACACCTGCATTGGTGATACGGGTGAACTTAGCATCGTGCAGAGTTTCAATGCTTGAAGCACCACAATACCCCATGCCTGAACGAAGACCTCCAACAAGCTGATATACGATCTCCTGCACTGTACCCTTGTATGGCACACGACCTGCAATACCTTCTGGAACAAGTTTCTTAGCCTCTGTCACACCACTCTGGAAGTAACGATCTTTAGAACCATTCTCCATTGCCTCAAGTGAGCCCATGCCACGGTAACTCTTAAACTTACGGCCATTGAAGAGGATAGTCTCGCCTGGAGCCTCTTCTGTACCAGCCACAAGAGAACCAATCATCACCGAGTAGCCACCAGCAGCCAATGCCTTAACAACATCGCCCGAATAACGAAGACCGCCATCAGCAATCAAAGGCACACCTGTTCCTTCCAACGCCTGAGCCACATCATAGACAGCACTCAACTGAGGAACACCCACACCTGCCACAACACGAGTTGTGCAGATAGAGCCAGGACCAATACCCACCTTCACTGCGTCCGCACCAGCCTCAACAAGAGCCTTGGCAGCCTCGCCTGTTGCAATGTTGCCCACAATAATATCTACACTGGGGAATGCCTTCTTTGCCTCACGCACCTTTTCTATCACACCCTTTGAGTGACCATGAGCAGTGTCAATCACAATAGCATCAACACCTGCCTTGACAAGAGCCTCCATGCGCTCGAAAGTGTCAGCAGTCACACCCACACCTGCAGCCACACGAAGACGACCCTTAGAGTCCTTGCATGCGTTAGGCTTATCCTTTGCCTTGGTAATATCCTTGTAAGTGATCAAACCAATCAGTTTGTTGTTGCTGTCCACCACTGGTAGTTTCTCAATCTTGTGCTCCCAAAGAATGCGGGAAGCACTCTCAAGGTCTGCCTGCTGATGGGTGACAACGAGGTTTTCCTTTGTCATCACATCGTCAATCTTCCTTGACAAATCTGTCTGGAAACGCAAGTCACGGTTGGTGACAATACCAACTAAGGTATTGACATCATCCACCACAGGAATACCACCAATATGATATTCCGCCATGATGTCAAGCGCATCCTTCACAGAAGAGCCACGCTTGATGGTCACAGGGTCATAAATCATACCATTCTCCGCACGCTTCACGATGGCGACCTGACGTGCCTGTTCCTCAACAGGCATATTCTTGTGAATAACACCTATGCCACCTTCACGGGCAATGGCAATAGCCATTGGAGCCTCAGTGACAGTATCCATAGCCGCTGTCACAAAGGGTATTTGCAACTCAATGTTACGAGAAAACTTTGTAGTTAATGAAACCTCTCTTGGAAGAACGTCTGAATATGCTGGTATAAGCAGCACATCATCAAATGTCAGTCCTTCCATCACAACCTTATCTGCAATAAATGATGACATAATAGTAAAAATTTTATTGCATGCAAAGTTACGAATTAAAAACGAACAACAAAGAACGAAACTCAAAAAAAATGATGTGAGAGCATAAAAAAGAGGAGAGAAAGGCTATGCTTTGCCTCTATCTCCCCCTTTTAAAAATCTAATTTGTTGAATTTGGAAGACAAGAAAGTGGTTTCTATGGCTATCACATCTTCTCAACCATACGCTTTCCTTTCATTTTTTACAAAATTCATGGATGATTCCATGGGTATTTGACACATGTGGAAGAAAGGCTAAGAGATTCTGTCAAGTTTTGTCTTTGGACAACTCAACCAAGAAAGCAGACGACTTCACCCTAACACCCAATTATCTCCACATCTGTTTCATGGACAACGACTTACACATATCTGAAAACTCAATACAGATAAGAACAAAACGCACGTATGGTTCATTGGTCATCGAACAATTGTTCATGGACACTTGAAGCATTGTTCGTTCGTCATTGAAGCATTGTTCATTTGCCATTGAACAATTGTTCGTTCGTCATTGAGCAATTGTTCGTCAGAGCATGAAGAACGTTCCGAGCATGTGATGTGTGAAATTGAAGGGGAATCCTGCCATTCCATCCTCGTACGCACATACTGTCATTTACGCTCCCTAACAACAAAGGGAAGGAATGACGAGCCCATCAAACTCACATCGTCTTAATTGGCCAATTCGCTGATGAACTTGATTCTCACCAAGCGTACGTCCTCTTCATAGATGTCTCCATCCAGATGATCGAGTGCCACATCTATGTCGTCAGTTTCACTCTTTCGGAAGTATTCATAAATCTCATCCACGACATCCTCGTCCATCTCTATTTCCTCAAAATAATAGTCTATATTGAGTTTAGTGCCGCTATAAACAATAGCATCCATTTCATCGAGAAGTTCATCAAAATCAAGACCTGTGCTCTTGGCTATGTCCTCCAGACTCACCTTTCGGTCAATAGACTGAATGATTTTCACCTTCACCTTTGACCTATTGGCAACTGTCCTCACACGCATATCTGTAGGACGCTCTATGTTGTTGTCCTCACAATAGCGTTTGATAAGTTTGCAGAATTCATCGCCATAGCGTTTGGCCTTGCCCATTCCCACACCTGGAATGTTCTGAAGTTCTTCTTCATTGATAGGATAAAGAGTGGACATGGACTCAAGAGAGGTGTCTTGAAACACAACATACGGAGGCACATTGTGCTTTTTGGCAATCTTCCTTCTCAAATCTTGCAACATAGCGTAGAGAACCTCGTCAGTCACCCCTGTACCGCCTTGATCTGAAGAGTCGTCAAAGTCATCATCAAAATCATTATTTTCCACAACCATAAATGGTACAGGCTTCTTGATGAACTTCCTGCCTGCCTTTGACAATTTCAATGTGCCATAAGATTCAACTTCCTTTTCCAGATAACCCTCCAGAGCAGCCTGAACAAAAATGGCATCCCACATGGTTCGCTCCACATCTGCCCCTGCACCAAACTGTTCAATTTGATCATGCTTGTGGCTTAAGATGGTTTCGTTCTCATCTCCACGCAGAATATTAACAATGTAGTCCTTTCGGAAATTCTCCTTCACCGCCAATACTGCCTGCAAGGCCAAAAGAAGATTTACCTGTTGGTCTGTACGAGTCTTGGGATGGAGGCAGTTGTCACAATTACCACAATTAGCCCTTTCATACTCCTCCCCGAAGTAATGCAGAAGCATCTTTCGGCGACAAACGGACGACTCGCAATAAGTGGCAGTCTCACTCAAAAGATGTGTGCCTATATCCTTTTCAGCAGGAGTCTTGTCCTTCATGAACTTCTCCAGTTTTTCCAAATCCTTGTGATTATAGAACGTGACACACATTCCCTCTCCACCATCTCTACCAGCCCTGCCTGTTTCCTGATAATAACCTTCAAGGCTCTTTGGTATATCATAGTGAATGACATAACGCACATCTGGCTTGTCAATGCCCATACCAAAGGCAATTGTGGCAACAATGACATCCACACGCTCCATGATGAAATCATCCTGAGTCTTATTCCTTTCCTTTGGGTCCATGCCTGCATGGTAAGCAGATGTCTTAATATTATTGGCACGCAAAACCTCTGCAAGGTCTTCCACCTTTTTACGGCTCAAACAATAGATGATACCACTCTTGCCAGAGTGTTGTTTGATAAACTTGATGATATCCTTCTCCACATTGGCCGTCTTCTGACGCACCTCATAATAGAGGTTCTGCCTATTGAAAGAAGACTTGTATTCTTTTGCATTGACAATGCCAAGGTTCTTCTTGATGTCATTGCGTACCTTGTCGGTGGCAGTAGCAGTCAGTGCTATGACTGGAGAATCATATATCTTTGCCGCAGCCGTGCGAATCGCATCATCTGTAGGCAATTCAGGAAGAACCTCCACTGAAGGCTCATCAGACACACACGCCCTCAACTTGTCATAATTCCTACGGATAGCAGGCATCATGTCAATCAGCGCATTGACAAAAAGAGTGTCCAGACGAGAGCACTTGTCTGACTTGCCCTTGATCTTTTCTTTCATTTCTGCCATGAAAGCAATCATATCAGCCAAGCCCTTCACACGCTTACCAAGAGCATCTAACTCCACAGCATCCACTCTTTCCGGGAACTGCTTGAAGTCCTTGTTCATCTCATCAAACGTCTTCTTCCTTTCACGATAAGCATTTGTCAATGTCTTGATAATGGCAACCTTGTCCTTAGGAAGGAAAAGTTCTGCCACAGGAGCCATCGCAATCCAATTGATAACTGGGCGTATCTTTCTGTACTCAGGACGGAAATCATGTCCCCACTCCGAGATACAATGAGCCTCATCTATGGCGAAGAAAGAAATCTTCACCTGACGGAGGAAATCAACATTCTCTTCTTTTGCCAATGACTCAGGCGCAACATACAGCAGTTTGGTCTTACCAGACATAATGTCTGCCTTCACCTGATCTATATTTGACTTGCTCAACGACGAATTGATGAAATGCGCAATGCCATCCTCCTCACTGATGAGTTTGATAGCATCCACCTGATTTTTCATCAATGCAATCAATGGAGAAATCACAATGGCTGTCCCCTCCATCAACAATGCAGGCAACTGATAGCACAATGACTTTCCTCCTCCCGTTGGCATCAGCACAAACGTGTCCTCCCTGTCAAGAAGGTTCTGAATGATGGCCTCTTGGTCACCCTTGAACGTGTCAAAGCCGAAATAATATTTCAGCGACTGCTGAAGTGTCTCAGGTTTTTTAATCATTAGTTGATGTTTTTACTTTCGCAAGACATTGCAATTTAACAATAAATTTACACTGCCGTTTTGTCTTCTCAAAGAAAAGATATAAAATAACTATCCTCTTTTCAACGAAAAAGACACTTATTGGTCTTCTGAACTTTCTTTTAGCACAGCCATGTTTGCATTTTCCACCTGCTGACGTGCAAAATCAAGTTTCACTACATACTTCTTCGTATTTGTGGAAGGGACTTCAAACATGGGTTTTGTCATGACGACTTCAATCAAAGATCTTAACCCACGTGCTCCCAACTGGAACTCGATGGCTTTATCAACCACATAGTCAAGCACACCTTCCTCAAACGTAAGTTTCACACCATCTATCTCAAACATCTTCACATATTGCTTGATAATAGAGTTCTTAGGCTCTGTCAAAATGGAACGAAGAGCTGTACGATCCAAAGGTTGCAAGTGGGTCAGGACAGGCAAACGACCAATGATTTCAGGAATCAAACCAAAAGACTTCAAATCCATTGGAGCAATATACTGAAGGAAATTAGACTTGTCTATCTTTGACACATTTTTAGATGCATCAAAACCTACCACATGTGTATTAAGACGCTGAGCAATGCGCTTTTCTATACCATCAAATGCGCCTCCACAGATAAAGAGGATGTTCCGTGTGTTTACCTGAATGAACTTCTGTTCAGGGTGTTTTCTTCCACCCTGAGGAGGGACATTGACAACGCTACCCTCAAGAAGTTTCAACAATCCTTGTTGCACACCCTCGCCACTCACATCACGAGTGATGCTTGGATTGTCGCCCTTGCGTGCAATCTTATCTATTTCATCTATAAACACGATGCCTCTTTCAGCCTTTTCCACATCACCATCAGCAGCCTGAAGCAAACGTACCAAAAGACTTTCCACATCCTCTCCGACATATCCAGCCTCTGTCAATACAGTTGCATCAACCATAGCGAATGGCACTAAAAGCATCTTGGCTATTGTTCTTGCCAAAAGGGTTTTTCCCGTACCTGTGCTACCCACCATAATGATGTTTGACTTATCCAGTTCCACATCATCCTCGCCACCTTTATAGTTCAAGCGTTTGTAATGATTGTAAACCGCCACAGAAAGAGTCATCTTGGCTGCATCCTGACCTACCACATATTTATCCAGATAACTTTTTATCTGTTTTGGAGTAGGCAAATCTTTCAATGTCTCAGGTGCACTCGACACACGATTTTCTCGTACAATATGCATCGCCTGTTCCACGCATTGGTCACAAATAAAGCCATCAGCGCCATATATCATCACACCGACCTCCTTTTCTGTACGTCCACAGAACGAGCATTTATTCTTTTTTGTCACTTTGATGTAATTCTAACAATAAATAATGTATAAGGGGCTCATAGGTTGTCCCTTACAACAACTACTATCCTAACTCTTAATTTTTTCTGGAGAGCACCTCGTCCACCATTCCGTACTCTTTAGCTTCTTCGGCTGTCATCCAATAGTCACGGTCACTATCTGCCCATACTTTGTCAAATGGCTGGTGACTATGATCACTGATGATTGTATAGAGTTCCTTCTTCAGTTTCTGGATTTCACGGGCTGTGATCTCTATATCACTTGCCTGTCCCTGCGCTCCGCCCATTGGCTGATGAATCATGATACGGCTATGTGGTAGCGCACTTCTCTTTCCCTCCTTGCCTGCAACAAGCAACACAGCAGCCATGCTGGCAGCCATACCTGTACAAATCGTTTGCACATCGCTATTGATGAACTGCATGGTGTCATAGATGCCAAGACCTGCATACACACTGCCGCCAGGTGAGTTGATATAGATGCTAATATCCTTTGCGCTATCTACACTGTCCAAATAGAGCATCTGTGCCTGCAACACATTGGCTGTATAGTCATTCACTTCTGTGCCAAGGAAAATAATACGGTCCATCATCAAACGAGAAAAAACATCCAACTGAGTTACATTCAGTTGTCTTTCCTCCAAAATATAAGGATTCAGATATCCTGCCTGTGCTTTCATCACATCATCGAGCACCATACTGCTCAATCCCAAATGCTTAGTAGCATATTTCTGAAAATCATTAATCATAAATAAGTATTTATTAATCTAAAAACCGATAACGAGACACAAAGGTATAAAAAAAGTGGCAAGAACCAAAATTCTCACCACTATTTTTTATTTTTTTATCATCTGCTTATGACTCGAACATTTTGTTGAAGTCTTCAGCACTAACAGTAGATTCCTTTAGAGTAACTTTTTCCTTGATGGCTGCACCGAGCTTAACCTCGATGCAACGGTCAATGAGATTGTCCACGGTCTCGCGCTTCTTCATCATTTCAGCAACAGAGTTCTCAAGATACTCGTCTGGAATGTTGAGCATACCATACTGAGCAAACTGCATGCGAGTAACCTCCTTTGCCATTTCCTTCACATCCTTATCATCCACTTTCACTTCGTACTTCTCAACGAGTTTCTCCTTGATGAGATGCCAAGTAAGTTCCTCTATGCTCTTCTCAAACTGCTCATCAACCTTCTTCTGGTCGCCGGTGTTTGCAAGAAGAATCTTCTTGAGCTTGTCCTCTGGGAACTCAAGCTTGCCAAGTTTCTCTGTCACATGCTTGCGCACATCGAGCAAGAACTTGTAGTCGCTATCCTTCTTGAACTGCTCTGCAATCAAGCCCTTCACCTTAGCACGGAAGTCCTCTTCCGTCTTCACCTCTCCGCCAGGGAATACTGTGTCGAAGAGTTCTTGATCGAATGGACCAGGGACGAAACGAGTGATTTCTGTAATCTGGAAGTTAAACTCACCCTTGTGGTTGAGTGCATCTTCTTTCTCCACCTTCAAAAGAGAAGAGAGTTCTGCCTCATTATTGTCATAAGCAACAGAAGGATTGAAAGTCACAATATCGTTGGTCTTCACACCTTCGAAAACTTTCTTCTGGTCTTCGTTCTTGAAATACTTTGGAAGGAGCACAACGTTTTCTGCAGAGACAGGATTCTCAACATCCAACTCTGTGATTACGCCCTTCACCATATCGTTGTCCTCATAAGAGTCCACCTTGTCATACTTGCCACCACGCTGACGGTACATGTCCACCTGGTTCTCAACCATATGGTCAGACACCTCAACATTATAGTAGTCAATCTTATCCTTCTTTGTCAAAGAAACCTCAAACTCAGGAGCAATGGCCAACTCAAACTTGAAAGTGAACGACTCACCCTCTTTGAGTTCAACATTGTTATTGTCCTCTGTTGGAAGAGGCTCGCCCAACATATTAATCTTGTTTTCACGAATATAACCAAAAAGAGCCTCCTGAAGCACTTTATTCACCTCGTCTGCAAGAATGCTAATACCAAACTGCTTCTTGATAAGTCCTACTGGAACCATACCAGGGCGGAAGCCTGGCATATTCATTTTTTTCTTAGCTTCTTTGATAGCCTTCTCATACTTTTCTGTATAGTCGGCAGGCTCAACCACGGCAGTCATCACCGCATTTACCTTGTCAATGTTTTCTATTGAAATATTCATATTATATATAATTTTATATTTATCGACAAAATCGGCTGCAAAGGTACAAAAAAGTTTTCGAACGAAGAAACTTTTGCACAAAACATTGAAAACAAAACAGATATTCAACTTATCACACTTACAATAACGTGAAATTGGCGAATGTTCTGAGCCTTCTTTGATGTGAGTTCAACGAATTTCATTTCCTCAAAGGGATTCTAACCTTTCTCAGACGAACATCACCTCCCCATGCTTCTGCAATCCTTCGATATGACTTCGATAAGCCTTCGGTACGAGTATCGGATAATTCCAACACTTTTTCTTTTGTGACATGAAAGAGGAAGAGAGTGAAATGAAGGTTAAGACAGACGTAGGCATTCTGTGCCAGCCATGTCTATTTTGTGATTTTTTGGAAACGTGAAAAAGCGGAATTCAGCCCTTCACACCTACCTGATCAATTTCTCAATCTTATCTTCCATTCCGTGCCATAGCGCACCATCTTCTGAGAAGCAACCTCTTTAGTGCTATCAGAGAAATGATACTGATAATAAACCATATACACACTGTCGGACAACAGTTCTGATTTCTTCATTTCTATGGAAACAACAGAGCCACGCTCACTCGCCCTCCAACCCAAATGCTGTCGCAAGAGATCTTTCATGTAAGCAGTTTGGGCAGAGTCCATCTCTGTTCCAAAGTCCACTGAACGTAAATAGGCATCATAATCCCCACGATTCAAAGCCTCCAGAGCCTCTTTCAATGTTGTCTCCGCAAGTTCTTGGGGTGTAGGTTCATGCCGACACCCTGCAAGGGACATCAGCATGAACAAAATGCTCATCAACGCAAATCTTCTCATCACACTCAAAAGGCTACTTCTGTCTGATATACACATTGATAGGAGAACCCTTGAAATTCCAATGTTCACGAATCTGATTTTCCAAGAAGCGCTTATATGGCTCTTTCACATACTGAGGCAAATTCGCATAGAACACAAATGAAGGCACACGAGTGTCAGGAATCTGCATCGCATATTTGATCTTGATGTATTTACCTTTCAATGATGGTGGAGGGGTTGCTTCTATGATTGGAAGCATCACCTCATTCAGTTTGGCTGTGGAAACCTTGTTTGTTCTCGCCTCATATGCTTTCTGAGCCTCTTCAAGCACCTTAAAGATACGCTGTTTTGTAGTGGCCGAAGCAAAAATAATAGTGAAGTCTGTAAATGGAGCAAAACGATTTCGAATAGTTCGCTCAAAGAATCGAATAGCCTCATTAGATTTCTCCTCTACCAAATCCCACTTGTTTACAACAACTACCAGTCCCTTCTGATTTTTCTGGACAAGCTGGAATATATTCAGGTCCTGACCTTCAATACCACGAGTCGCATCTATCATCAGCACACACACATCAGAGTTTTCAATAGCACGAATACTTCGCATCACTGAATAATACTCCAAATCCTCTGTCACCTTGTTTTTTTTACGAATACCTGCCGTATCAACCAAATAGAAGTTAAAGCCAAACTTCTCATACTTGGTATAAATAGAATCACGGGTAGTACCTGCAATGTCTGTCACCACATTACGGTTGTCATCAAGAAAAGCATTGATAATAGAAGATTTGCCTGCGTTGGGGCGACCAACCACCGCAATACGAGGTATATCTTCCTCTATCACTTCTGTCATTTCTTTTGTAAAACTCTCAACAACAGCATCGAGCAAATCACCTGTTCCACTTCCTGTCAAAGAACTGATACACATAGGTTCGCCCAACCCAAGTCCATAAAATTCTGCAGAGCCATAACGATGTTCGTTGCTGTCCACCTTGTTGCAAACCACAAACACGGGAAGTTTGCTACGACGAAGAATGTCTGCTACTTCCAGGTCTAAGTCTGTTATACCTACACGCACATCAACCATGAAAAGAATGACATCACATTCCTCAATAGCAATCAACACCTGACGACGTATTTCTTCCTCAAAAATATCATCGGAATTTACTACCCATCCTCCTGTATCTACTACAGAAAACTCTTTGTTTCCCCATTCGCACTTACCGTACTGGCGATCGCGTGTTGTACCTGCTTCATCACTTACAATGGCGTGACGAGTCTTGGTCAAACGATTGAAAAGGGTGGATTTCCCCACATTAGGACGACCCACAATTGCTACTAAATTTGCCATATCTTTTCTGCTTTTCTGTATTTCTATTACTCCCTCTCAGGAATTTTTCCTATAGTCTATGATAAATGTTTCAGGAACAACACTTCTTCCTTTTACACTTATCTGTAAATTTTCCGAATCATCTATTCCGGATTATATCCAAACAAGTTCAGTTCCTTTTTGGAGTTTCTCCAATCCTTGTCCACTTTCACAAATGTTTCCAAAAAGACGCTCTTGCCGAAGAACCTCTCCAAACTCTTACGAGCCTCTGTCGCCACCTTCTTGAGAGCCTTTCCTCCATGTCCAATGATAATGCCCTTCTGACTATCACGTTCCACGAAGATGACAGCGTTAATATGTATATGTTTCTTGTCTTCCTTGAAACTCTCCACACCAACTTCCACTGAATATGGAATTTCCTTGTCATAGAACAGAAGTATTTTCTCTCGAATAATCTCCGTGACAAAGAACCTCGCAGGCTTGTCTGTCAATTGATCCTTGTCAAAATAAGGAGGACACTCTGGCAATAATTCTTTAATACGTGCTAATACTGGTTGCACATTAAACTTATGCAGAGCAGAGATAGGTAGTATTTCAGCTTTCGGCAACACTTCATGCCACTGTTCTACTAATCCTACAAGATCTTTCTCATTTGTCAGGTCTATTTTATTGATAAGTACCAACACAGGAACTTCCATCTGCGACACCTTCTGCAAGAAATCACTATTTTTATCAATCTTCTCTACAGGATCTGTCACATAAAGCAACACGTCTGCATCCACAAGGGCACTTTCAGAGAAGGCCAACATAGATTCTTGCAATTTGTAGTTAGGCTTCAACACCCCAGGTGTGTCAGAAAACACTATCTGAGCATCCTCATCATTAATAATGCCCATGATGCGGTGACGAGTGGTCTGCGCCTTAAAGGTGGCTATGGAGATTTTCTCTCCAACGAGCAGATTCATCAGTGTGGATTTACCAACATTCGGATTGCCCACAATATTTACAAAACCTGACTTATGCATGATACTTTTCAATTTTATGAAAAGAGAGCGCACCGTACTTGTGCGATGCGCTCTCTTCTTATTTTACTTTCTTTGTAAAGTCTATAATATCACTTGCCTCTCTTGGCATACCACTCATCACGGCTAATGGCTCCTTCTTTATAGAACTCTGCTGGAGTGTCTGCAAACTTACTTCCATCATAGCCCCAAATCATGTAGCTTGCGCCCCATGAGAAACCTGCACCAAATGCAGTGAAAATGAGCTTGTCGCCCTTCTTCAACTGTGGCTCATACTCCCACAAACATAAAGGAAGTGTACCACCAGAGGTATTTGCCATATGATCAACATTAATCATCACATGATCTTCAGAAACACCGATACGGCGAGCGACAGCACTCTCAATACGAACATTGGCCTGATGAGGAACCACCCATGCAATATCGTTATTAGTGAGGTTGTTGCGTTTTGCCACCAATTCTACAGCATTAGACATGTTTGTTACAGCATGCTTGAACACTGTACGACCTTCCTGGTATACATAATGGAGACGCTGATCAATGGTATCGTGGCTTGGCATGTTTGCAGAACCACCTGCAGCCATGTGCAGATGTTCATATCCCTTACCATCCACACGAAGATAGCTGTCCATAAGTCCATACTCCTCTTCTGTTGCTTCCATCATCACACAAGCTGCGCCATCTCCAAAAATAGGACATGTATTGCGATCTTGATAATTAGTCATTGAGGACATCTGGTCTCCACCACAAATGATGATTCGCTTGTAGAGTCCGCTACGGATGAATCCCGCTCCTGTCTCCATGGCATAAAGGAAACCTGCACAAGCAGCCTCCATGTCAAAGCCAAAAGCATTATTCAATCCAAGATTTCCAATGATTAGTGAAGCTGTTGAAGGGAAATGGTAGTCAGGTGTTGTTGTAGCGACAATCACAGCCTCGATAGAATCAGGATCTGCCCCTGTCTTATCAAGCAATTGCTTGACCGCCTTTGTCATTATAAATGAAGTGCCAACACCCTCCTCTGGTTTCAGAATATGACGTGTCTTCACGCCGATACGTTCCATAATCCACTCATCGCTTGTATCAACGATTGTGGACATCTCCTCATTGTCGAGGATATAAGTTGGAACCCATCCACCTACACCTGTTATAACAGCATTTATTTTTCCCATGAGAGAAGTTTTTAGATTGCTGCTTCCTTTACGATAGCCACCTTGCCACGATAGTAGCCACAAGATGGACATACAGTATGGTAAACATAGAATTCACCGCAGTTTGGACAAACCGCAAGTGTTGGAGCTACTGCTACGTCATGGGTTCTTCTCTTTCTTGTACGAGTCTTTGACTGTCTTCTTTTAGGATGTGCCATTTTCTTTTTATTGTTTTATAGTTTATCTTTCAATTGTTGAAGTGCTGACCAACGGACATCTGCCAGTTCGACGGAATCCTCACCTTCAGATATACCCGAGGTCACATCTTGAGTCGAATTCTCTAACTCGCCATCCTCTACTCCACTTCGGGTGGATTGATGCCTGCTGAGTTCTTGCATCATCGTTTCATCACATTTCCCAGGTTCGTGACAACACGATATAGGCATGCCGAGCGCAATAAATTCATAGATGAACTGTGCAAGGTCTATGAAACCTTCTGCCTCAGAAACAACAACACAGTCACCTTCGTCAGCATATTCTTGTCCAAGTTTCACGTTCAGTTCATCCATCGTTTCAATCCGCAATTCAAGATCAGACAAGCAACGATCACATGGAACTACAATTGTGCCAACACTATGGATTTGGAACTTAAAGGCAACTCCAGCGCTCAAACAAGATACTGTAGTATGGATATTTCCACGCTGTATGAGTCCTCCAATTTCAGTAAAAAAATCATCACCTAAATCGTACTCGAAAGTTTTACCTCCAAGTCCCGAACTCATCAAATTAATCTTATAAGTATCCATTATACCCATTTGGAATGCAAAGGTACAAATTAATTCTTTAACAACGATAAAAATATAGGACTTTTTACCACTTTAGCAGTGAAACGGACTGTTCAATACATTTTTTCAGGAAATCAAAGGATGTTTTGGCAACTCAATTCTAAAAGTTGTCCCAACACCAATTTCTGATTCAATCACATAAATCTTCCCCTTATGATATTCCTCCACAATGCGTTTTGCCAAAGAAAGACCCAATCCCCAACCTCGTTTTTTCGTTGTGAACCCTGGCTTAAATACTGTATTGAAATCTGATTTTGGAATGCCCTTTCCACTATCCTTCACATCTACATACGCCCATTTCTCATCATCATAAACCTCTATGTCTACACTACCAACTCCATCCATTGCATCAACAGCATTCTTGCATAAGTTTTCAATAACCCATTCAAAAAGACTATCAATCAAATTGACGATGACAAGTTCTTCAGGAAAGTGAGTACGAATGACCACCTTATCAGACGTACGCTTCTTCATATAAGTGACAACCCTATCTATAACTTCGAGAACGTCTTCAGGTTTCGGATCTGGGATTGAACCTATTTTAGAGAAACGGTCAGCAATCCTCTCCAATCTTTTAATATCTTTTTCCATCTCGGGTAAAAGAACATCATCTGGATAAGTTTCCTTCAACACATCATGCCAAGCTATCAAACTTGAGACTGGTGTACCAAGTTGATGAGCGGTTTCTTTAGAAAGTCCTACCCATACTTTATTTTGTTCCGCCTTCATTGCGGAAAACAAAGCAAATGTTGCTATTAACAAGAAGAGTACAACTAAGCCTAATTGAATATAAGGACTTATAGCAAGTCTCTTCAATATAAGTGATTCATCATAGCAAATGTTCACAAAATCATTAGAATCAAATTCTCGTGGCATATCAATACGAATAGAACGCCCTTTCGATTGATAGTCTTTAGCCAAAGAAGTCAAATAAGGAATAGAGTCTCCATTTTTCGAGAAAGACTTATCAATATTTCGAGAAGATAAAGCTACACCATCCTTATCAACAATAATCACGGGTATTGTATGGTTTCCATTTATAACCTTCAGCACCAAATTCATATCCGTATTTTCGTCTGCAGAATTCAAAGAGCGCATGGCCTCAGCCCACACCTCCATTCGATTACGTTCCTCTTGCTCCAAGTCTGAAACAAGATAGTTCGTAACTAAGAGCGAACCTATTGCTATCAAAAACGCAATAAGTATTAAAACATATCTTATGTTTCTGATTCTATCAAACATTCTCATGATATGTATAATAACGAATTGACATGACTAATATTGCAAACCAGACGTCACATTTTATCACCATATCTTCACATATGAATCTGGAAACGACTGGTCCACTCAGGCATGGCATCCCTGCCGGAATTTCCACTTCCAGCCCCATTCAGGCATGGTCTCCCCCGCTTTCCATCAGGTTCACTGGCCCTGGTTTCCCCTTCCAGCTCCTCCCCGCTCATCCTCCCCTCTTTAAAAGGGTTCGGGGGACGCCCCCGGATCGTCTCCGGAGGCGTCCCCCTGAAAAAGAAGGCGGCGACCTACT
>JAAYDO010000076.1 GCA_012729225.1 Bacteroidales bacterium
CCCCAAAACAGGCCGTCCAAAGCAGTTTGGGGGATTTTTTTGTTTCTTATGCAAAGATACAAAAACTTTATGACATTGGCAATTAAATCGTTAGATTTGTTTGAGCGAATTTACGACTATCCCTATTTTACATCTCGCATGTTCGAAGCGTTCTTCATGGCTCAACGAACAATGGTGCAAATGCCGATGAACAATGGTGCGATGAGCCATGAATAATGCGTGCGTTTTTGACCTCATAGGTATGGTGTTTTTATGACGCATATCAATCATGTTGCTTGAGAAGATATAAAGATTCTTGGATATGTTGATAACATTGTTTACATTCTTTCAAGAGTCATCCAGCGAAAAAATGTGCTGGAATTATATAAGACTCGTACCGAAGCCTTATCGAAGGCATATCGAAGGATCGAAGAAGCATGGGGAGGGTGTATTGAATGCAACATTTAGGAAAAGAAAGTGCCTATCAAATCAGTCACGCTGACTACTTATCCAGGAAAGTGTCTATCAAGTCAGGAATGTGCATGTTTACATAGTCAGTAAATAACGAAAAAAGAATCTACTGTTTTTAGGAAAAGACACATTGTTGTCTAAATTGTCTTAATCACAATCCCACAGATATGCACTGTGGCACAAAAGGAGAAAAAGTTAAAATAAAAATTGGGTATTTTAAGAACATGCGTGTAAGAAGGAGTGAGATTGAGACACTCCTGTTCGTTGGAGTATGAAGAAAGGCTATGAGTGATAAAAAGGAATAGGTGACTCGAAAAATCGAATCACCTATTTATTTCGTTTTAATACTTAAGTTCTCTCCGTCCGTTGAAAACTCAAGTGCCCTATTGCACTGAGTTATTTACGGAATTTTTTGCAGAGATTTCAATCTTTTTTACTTGATGATTGAAATGTTACTTGCGATTGCTGCTACTGCTACAATTGCTACTGCGATAATTGTCATAGTTTCCATAAAAACAATCTCCTTTCTTAAATTAATTAATACTAAACTAATTATTATCTTCTTACCTTAATCAATATATGTTGTAGCCTTGCGGCTGAACTTTTCAAAAAATGGAGGAGGGCTTCTCACGAAGACCTAACTCCTAAATAACAATCTTTTACTAACCTAAATCTAATACCTTTACCAAAACCTATATGATAGAATAAAACTAACTTGTTTCTGTTTTTGTCTTTAGGGTGGCTTGTCTGTCACTCTCGTGTGACTTGCCTTATTTCCTTTTGACGATGCAAAGTTACGACCTTTTTAATTTGCTTACAACAAAAAACAAATTTATTAGTAAAAACAGTATGTTTTATTGATATATATCAACGTATGTGTGCGTACACACCATAAAAACATGTGATTTTATCTATAATACGTGTATTGAACAAGGATTATTTTACGTTGTATATTGGGGAGGGTTTCAATGAAGGTGTGAATGTTTGGATGATATTGAAAAAGTGAGGGGTTACAATGAATAATAGGCCTGTTAAATAATGAAAATATATATATTAATGTAATATTTTCTTAAAATCTCTTTGGTGTTTGCAAAAAAGGCGGTACTTTTGCAATTACCTTTGTAGGGACGATTAGCAAATGAACGGATTTGGTATGTACTGAGTATTGTTTCTGGGTGTTTGGTGTCGTCTTTTCTGGGAGAAAAAGAAAAGAAGCAACTAATTCAATTTTATAATTTAAATTTTCAACATTTTATGTGGTTATGTAACTCTTCAATCGGAAGAAAGGTGATAATGTCTGTATCGGGCATGGCACTTATTCTCTTCCTGACATTCCATGGATGCATGAATGTAGTGGCATTGTTCAGCAAGGAGGCCTACAACCAGATCTGTGCTTTGCTCGGATCTAACTGGTATGCCATTGCGGCTACTTGTATGTTGGGAGCTTTGATGGTGGTTCACATCATCTATGCTTTCATTCTCACGGTGCAGAACCGTAAGGCTCGTGGCAACAACCGTTATGCCATCACCGACAAGCCTGCGGTGGTGGAATGGGCAAGTCAGAACATGCTCGTGTTGGGTATTGTTGTATGTCTTGGCATCGCTCTCCACTTGTACAACTTCTGGTACAACATGATGTGGGCAGAAATTGCAGGTGTCGAGAACTCAATTGACCCTAAAGACGGTTTTGAGTGGATCAAGTTCACTTTCTCTAATCCTATCTATGTGGTGATTTACCTTGTATGGATTGTTGCTATCTGGTTTCACCTTACTCATGGTTTCTGGTCAGCTCTTCACACAATCGGTCTGAGTGGTCACACATGGTTCTATCGTTGGAAGAACATTGGCTATGTATGGTCCACTGTAGTAATGGCTCTCTTTGCCATTGTGGCAATAGCTTTTGCTGTATGTCCTGATATTCTTGGAGGTGTTGAAGGAAATGTTGTTCCTTTCTGGATGTAAAACCATTAAAAATTGAAAATCATTATGGCTATCAATATCGATTCTAAAATTCCTGAGGGACCAGTTGCTGAGAAATGGTCGAACTATAAAGCTCATCAGCGCTTGGTAAACCCAAAGAATAAGCTCAAGTTGGACGTGATTGTGGTTGGTACAGGTCTTGCAGGAGCCAGTGCAGCCGCTTCTCTTGCTGAGATGGGCTTCAATGTCCTCAACTTCTGTATTCAGGACTCTCCACGTCGTGCTCACTCTATTGCTGCACAGGGTGGTATCAATGCTGCCAAGAACTATCAGAATGATGGTGACTCAGTTTACCGTCTTTTCTATGATACAGTGAAGGGTGGTGACTACCGTGCTCGTGAGGCCAATGTGTATCGTTTGGCTGAGGTGTCAAATGCAATCATCGACCAGTGTGTGGCTCAGGGTGTTCCTTTCGCACGTGAATATGGTGGTACATTGGCTAACCGTTCATTCGGTGGTGCACAGGTTTCCCGCACATTCTATGCTAAGGGTCAGACAGGTCAGCAGCTCCTTCTCGGTGCTTACTCAGCACTTTCTGCTCAGGTAAATGCTGGCAAGGTGAAGCTCTACACTCGTTATGAGATGTTGGATGTGGTGATTGTGGACGGTAAGGCTCGCGGTATCATCGCTAAGAATCTTGTGACTGGCAAGTTGGAGCGTTTCTCAGCCAATGCAGTCGTAATTGCTACAGGTGGTTATGGCAATGCATATTTCCTTTCTACAAATGCAATGGGTTGTAACGTATCTGCAGCTATGTCTTGCTACCGCAAGGGTGCTTACTTTGCAAATCCATGCTACGTTCAGATTCACCCAACATGTATCCCAGTGCACGGCGACAAGCAGTCTAAATTGACTTTGATGTCTGAGTCATTGCGTAATGATGGTCGTATCTGGGTTCCTAAGAAGCTTGAGGATGCTAAGGCTCTTCAGGCTGGTACTAAGGAAGGTTGGGAGATACCAGAAGAGGATCGTGACTACTATCTGGAGCGTCGTTACCCTGCATTCGGAAACCTTGTGCCTCGTGACGTGGCTTCACGTGCCGCTAAGGAGCGTTGTGACAAGGGATTTGGTGTGAACAACACAGGTCTTGCTGTCTTCCTTGACTTCTCTGAGTCAATCCAGCGTTTGGGCATTGATGTGATTCGTCAGCGCTATGGCAACCTCTTTGACATGTATGAGGAAATCAGCGATGTAAATCCAGGCGAGAAGCGTTCTTCTAAGGATGGTTTGGATTATTATAACCCAATGATGATCTTCCCTGCCATCCACTACACTATGGGTGGTATTTGGGTTGATTACGAACTCCAGACTACTATTCCAGGTCTCTTTGCTATTGGTGAGTGTAACTTCTCCGACCACGGTGCTAACCGTCTTGGTGCTTCTGCTTTGATGCAGGGTTTGGCAGATGGTTACTTTGTATTGCCATACACAATTCAGAACTATCTCTCTGATCAGGCTATCTGGCCACGTATCTCTACAGATGCTCCTGAGTTTGAGGAAGTAGAGAAGGCTACTGAGGCTCGTCTTCAGAAACTCATGAACATCAAGGGTAAGCGTTCTGTGGATTCTATCCACAAGGAACTCGGCCACATCTGCTGGGAGTATATTGGTATGGGTCGCACGAAGGAAGGTCTTGAGAAAGGTATCAAGTTGATTGACGAACTCCGCAAGGAATTTGATACAAACCTCTTCATTCCAGGAACTCGTGAGGGCTTGAACGTGGAACTTGACAAGGCTATCCACCTTGATGACTTCATCACAATGGGCAAACTCATTGCTTATGATGCCCTCTCTCGTGAGGAATCTTGTGGTGGTCACTTCCGTGAGGAACACCAGACAGAGGAAGGCGAAGCTAAGCGCGACGACGAAAACTTCTTCTATGTGGGTTGCTGGAAGTATGAGGGAACAGATGTTGCCGCACCTTCTCTCATCAAAGAGCCACTCGAATATGAGGCTATTCAGGTACAAACTCGTAACTACAAGAACTAATCACCATGGCTGAAAAAGTATTAACATCATTCACAGTAAAATACTGGAAGCAGGACGGTCCAAAGGACACAAATGCTCATTTTGAAGAGAAGGTAATGAAGGACATCCCTGGTGATACTTCGTTTCTCGAAATGCTCGATATTCTCAACGAGCAGTTGATTGAAGAAGGCAAAGAACCTTTCGTGTTTGACCACGACTGTCGTGAGGGTATTTGCGGCATGTGCTCATTGTATATCAATGGTACTCCTCATGGTAAGACAGAAAGAGGTGCAACAACTTGCCAGCTCTATATGCGTAAGTTTAAGGATGGCGATGTCATCACTATCGAGCCTTGGCGCTCTGCAGGTTTCCCTGTCATCAAAGACTGTATGGTGGATCGTACAGCATTTGACAAGATTATCCAGGCAGGTGGTTACACAACTGTTCGCACAGGTGCTCCTCAGGATGCCAATGCTATCCTCATTCCAAAGGAAGATGCTGACGAGGCAATGGACTGCGCAAGTTGCATTGGCTGTGGTGCATGTGTGGCAGCATGTAAGAATGGATCTGCCATGCTCTTCGTTTCTTCTAAGGTGTCGCAGTTGGCTCTTCTTCCTCAGGGTCGTGTAGAGGCTGCCAAGCGTGCCAAGGCAATGGTTGCTAAGATGGACGAGTTGGGCTTTGGTAACTGTACCAACACTCGTGCTTGTGAGGCTGTATGTCCTAAGTGCGAAACAATTGCCAACATTGCTCGTCTCAACCGCGAGTTTATCAAGGCAAAGTTGGCAGACTAATCCACATTATATATAATAGAGAAAGGCGACACAAATACATGTGCCGCCTTTCTTATGTTTGTCATCTTTCTTGGTTTGTAACTATTCTTAGTTAATCACCTTTCTTATATTTTGCCAATTTAATTCTGTAATGGATAGACTCGTTCTGTCAATCCATCTGGTTTGATTACAAAACCTTGATGAGTTCTACATCAAAGATAAGTGTTGCAAATGGAGGAATAGATGCACCTGCTCCGCCCTCGCCATAAGCAAGCATATAAGGAATGTAGAAGCGATATTTAGCACCTTCGCTCATGAGTTGCACACCTTCTGTCCAACCAGCAATTACTTGCTGAAGACCAAAGTCTGCTGGTTCGTTGCGCTTGTAGCTGCTATCAAAGATTGTGCCATCCAGAAGACGACCCTCGTAGTGGCAACGTACAGTGTCGGTAGCTTTTGGCTGCTTGCCTGTTCCCTCTGTCAATACCTCATACTGAAGTCCGCTGGTAGTCACTGTGATACTGTCCTTCTTAGCGTTTTCTTCCAGGAACTTCTCACCTTCAGCCTTAGCAACCTTGCCAGTCTCTGCCATTTCTGCTTTCTGTTTCTGCTCCATCTGCTGGAAGAATGTGTTCACAATCTGCTGTGCCTCCTGATGATTGACCTTCAGCTCATTGTCTTTAAGTACATCTGTGATGGATGCTGCAAAATCTTCAATGACGAGATTGTCCTGAAGTCCCATCTGCTTGAGTTGCTGACCAATGCCAAGTCCTAATGAATAACTTAATTTGTCCATTGAAATCAATTTTGAATTAATATGTTCTTATTTCTCTCCTTCCATCCTCAACAATGCTTGAAAGGAGAATTCCTTTTTGAGAGACTAAAGATTCATTATATCTCTCCTTTGAGGCTGCAAAGGTACGACAATTTGTAAGCAGTACAAAATATTACCCTCTTGTTTTTCCCTCAGACACATCTTTCTTCTCTTTTGAGTGGTTTTGTCATTGAAAATGACTAACTTTGCACTTGATTATTTAATTGAAATTCAGAAAAAAGAACAATATATGGCATTGAAAGCTGGAATTGTAGGTTTGCCAAATGTGGGTAAATCAACTTTGTTTAACTGCCTGTCGAGTGCGAAGGCTCAGGCAGCGAATTTTCCTTTTTGTACAATTGATGCTCAGTTAGGGCAGGTGAGTGTGCCCGACGAGCGGCTTACCAAACTGGCTGAGTTGGTTCATCCTGGACGCATTGTGCCAGCTGTCTGCGATATTGTGGATATTGCAGGATTGGTGAAAGGAGCCAGCAAGGGTGAGGGTCTGGGCAACCAGTTCTTGGGCAACATTCGAGAGTGTGATGCCATTATCCACGTGCTACGTTGTTTTGACAATGGCAATATTGTGCATGTGGACGGAAGTGTTGATCCGTTGAGAGACAAGGAAATCATTGATACAGAGCTTCAGTTGAAGGATTTGGAGACAGTGGAGGCACGCATCAAGAAGACAGAGAAATTGGCAAATGTGGGTCATGATAAAGACGCTAAAGTGGAATATGGCTTGCTGATTCGTTATAAGGAAGCACTTGAAAAGGGTCTTTCAGCCCGTGTGGTAGAACCAGAGAATGAAGATGAAGCAACCGCTGCAAAGAACATGTTCCTTCTCACCACCAAACCTGTGCTTTATGTATGCAATGTGGACGATGCCAGCGCAAAAACAGGTAATGCTTATGTGAAAAAGGTGCGTGAGGCAATCAAAGGCGAGAATGCTGAACTCATCATTATCAGTGCCCAGACAGAAGCAGATATTGCCGAACTTGAAAGCTATGAGGAGAAGCAGATGTTTCTTGAGGACATGGGTCTTGAGGAAAGTGGTTGCAACCGCTTGATCAAGGCTATCTATGCATTGCTCAACCTCCAGACCTTCATCACAGCTGGTGAGATGGAAGTTAAGGCATGGACATTCCGCAAGGGCTGGAAGGCTCCTCAGTGTGCTGGTGTCATCCACACAGACTTCGAGAAGGGCTTTATCCGTGCTGAGGTCATCAAGTATGACGACTATGTAAAATACGGCAGTGAGTCGGCAGTGAGAGAAGCAGGCAAGCTCGGAGTGGAAGGAAAAGACTATGTGGTGCAGGACGGAGACATCATGCACTTCAGATTTAATGTATAAAGCCTATGTTGTGTTATATTGATTGGAATCCCTCTCCAGAGGCATTTGCCATAGGCACTTACAGTGTGAGGTGGTACTCCCTGCTGTGGTGCTTAGGCTTGTTGCTGGCGTATGTCATCGTGCAGCGACTCTACAAGCAACAGAAACTGGGCGAGGAAAAGTTTGAACCACTCTTCATCTACTGCTTCTTAGGAGTGCTGATAGGTGCTCGCTTAGGTCATTGCATCTTCTACGAGCCAGCCTATTACCTTGGCAGCATGAAGGGTTTTTGGGAAATGCTCATTCCTTTCCATCAGATGCCCGATGGCTCGTGGAAATTCACAGGTTATGAGGGTCTTGCCAGCCATGGAGGAGCACTTGGACTGATAGTTGCTATGGTCCTGTATTGGCGAAAAATGAAGATCAGACCATGGATTGTGATGGACAATATTGCCATAGCAGTACCTTTCACGGCTTGTTGCATTCGCTTGGGCAACCTCATGAACTCAGAGATTATTGGTAAGACAACAGATGTGGCTTGGGCATTCATTTTCCATTGCCGAGAGTCGCTTGTCAATGGAGAGGCTGTTCCCCGTCATGCTTCTCAGTTGTATGAGGCTATAGCCTACTTCATCATAGGGCTTGCAGGAGTCATGATTTACTACAGGTGGTACAAGTCTCAGTCTATGGCTGAAAAGTCGCCTGTGGCGGTCGGGACAGGATTTTATTTTGGCTTCTGCCTGACCACTATCTTCATCTTCCGTTTCTTTGTGGAGTTTCTCAAGAAGGAACAGGTGGATTTCGAACAAGATATGGCACTGGATATGGGACAGTTGCTCAGCATTCCATTCGTCCTCTTTGGATGCTGGTTCATGTATAGAGCAAAACAAAAGGCTGCAAGTTAAATCTGAGATAATAAACTTAAGGAGGTCTTTCGTGTAATATAGTTCATGTAAAAGGTCATCGCCCTCATTCTTCAAAGGGCTTATTCAAAATGTTTCTATTAATGAAAATTAAGTCTTTATTTTCTCATGCGTACAACTTGCACGCATGGGTTGTGTTCATTATTATTTTTTTGTGTTGTGCTTGCTCAAACGATATAAAAACAATTTCTGATTTTCCTATAAATCAAAAGTTAAAGGGGCGTCAGATAAAGGCATTGGACTCTTTGTACAATGCTTACAGCATCATTAAATTAGATGGAAAATATAGGGTCACCAGTAAAACCGTGTGGCTAAAAATTTACTCTTATCCTTTTAATTTCAATAATATTGATTACCTTTGTGGCCGTTATGTCACAGATGGCTCCATATAAAGAATTTGTAAAGTTGATGCTCCCTGTTGAAGTACGAGAGCACTTCGAGTTGATTAAAGTAGATATCAATACTTATCCTTCAGACACCAAGACTGATGAACTTGGTGAGATGCATATATACCTTGATGAAGATAATTATACTCCCGATAACAGAACTGACTTGACTCCAAACGGTTTCTTCCCAGAGATCAAGATCAACGACTATCCTATCCGAGGGCATAAGGTAACCCTGCATGTTCGTCGCAGGAGATGGACCGATCCTGAAGGTCATAACGTCAGCACAGACTGGGACAATATCGTCCAGGAACACTCACGACTCTCTCCAGACTTCGTGACTTTTTTAAAAGAGATGCGTCGAGAATTATCCACTGACAGCACGCTCCTTGAAGAAGTTCTTCTACATAGGCGGTGATCAGTTTGAACGCCTCTATAAAGATCATCTCTCCGGTTTTCGGGAATGGGAAGATGCTGACCATGCAGAAGAGTGGAACGTCTCCCCTGGGAACATTGGTCCAAATCTCTCCATTGATGAGACATCTCTGTCTAATGGTGAACTGTATACGTTCCTATCCAACAAGGATGCACACTGTAAGAAAGGCTCCATTGTTGCATATGTGAAAGGCACTCGTATAGATGATACTGTAAAGAGCATCATGCATATACCTGAGGCATCCAGATCGGTTGTAGAGGAAGTTACAATGGATCTCTCAGAGAGTATGCGAGCAAGCATTGCTGCCTGTTTTCCAGAAGCCAAAAGAACCGTAGACAGGTTCCATGCTCAGCAAGAGGTATGTGCTGGTCTCAACGAGATAAGAATGATAGCTAAACGTGAAGAGCGCAAAGAAGATCTAAAGGCCAGACAGAGGCACAAATCCAAGCTTAAGCAGAGAGCAAAGAATCGTAAACTGGACAAGACTGACCCAAGAGGAAGAAAGCCTAAGAGACTCAATGAAGCATACAAGCCAGAAAAACTCTCCAATGGAGAAACTCCTGTGGAAGCACTTACCAGATGCAGATACAGTCTCAACCGTACTGGCAACTATTGGACAGAAAACCAGAAAGAGCGAAATGCGATCCTGTTTGAAAGACATCCGGAGCTAGAGAAAGCTTATTCCCTTACGCACTCCATACGCATGATCTTTAGCAATCCAAGAGCAGACATCTACACTGGCATAGAGTCTGCAGAGGTGGTATGAGAAAGTGGCGGAATGGGATAATGATATCTTCAATGTACTTGCAGAAACCATCAAATCCAGAGAAGATGAAATCCTCAATTACTTTATCAATCGGGCAACCAATGCAGGAGCAGAATCATTGAACTCAAAGATCAAACAGTTTAGAGCACAATTGAGAGGTGTTACTGATGTCAAGTTCTTCCTCTTTAGGCTAACTAAGCTATTTGCTTAAACACATGGTTTTGCAGGTGAGCCCAAACTTTACTAAGTTTTCATCTTCGTAATGTAAATATTTTTCCCATAAAATCAAATGCCATCCATTTATTGATGGAAATGGGCGTACGGCTCGTGCCATATTTTATTGGTATATGCTTCGACAAGGATATTGGCTGACAGAATACGTGTCTATTTCTCGTGTACCTAAATTCCGCAGCGCTTTAGTTTAATATTGTTTATAAGTTCCTGAGCAACAAAGAGTTGCCCAGGATTTTGTCATGTCAGATTTTTCACTTACCTTAGTGCTGCGTTTCAAGACAAGCAAAATCATCAATGACATGGCAAAGGTACAAATAAAATCTGAGAAAGTCACTCCTTTTGGAGGC
>JAAYDO010000084.1 GCA_012729225.1 Bacteroidales bacterium
AATCGTAAGAGTTAATCGATTCCGACTCGTAAGAGAAGACAATGCCAAAGATCGTTTTTGTGTGCACAAAAAATCGGTTCCGCTCCCCACTGGCAGCAGCTATGCTCAAGCATGAATTGGCTTTGCGCGGGCAGTCTGGGGAGTGGAACATCACAAGCGCAGGCTCCTGGGTGCAAGACCTTCTCCCCCCAACACCTGAAGCTTTCATCGAAGCCTCAAAACGCGGTCTTGATATTTCTTCACATACTTCACTGGGCATAGAAACCTTTGATTTTGACATCATCGATCTCTTATTAGTGATGGAGTCCGGGCAGAAGGAATCGATCCTGCTCGACTTTCCCATGCTAAACCATAGGACTTTTCTATTGAGTGAGCTCTCCGGTCCTGCCTTCAGCATCCCCGATCCATACATATCCAAAGAACCCTTTAGCGATATCGCCTCCGAGATCGAGAATCTCATCAAGAGCAGCTTCGATAAAATCGTAAGCTTAGCCAGCCACAGATAGCTCTATCATTCGTATTTTTTCTGTGGATCCGTTTTATAACTTCCCTATACCAGCTAATCTGGAGGAATTCCAAACCGTTCGAGTATTGAATGCGCAAAACCACTGGCGGTACACCTGACCCAATACCACCTTCGTTTGAATCCTGGATACCATTTTTGTTATAGTCGTGGAAAATCAGGTTTCCGAGAGATGCCCGCGACTTGAAGTATCCAAAATTTGCCTGGGTGGTCTCACCACCACTGACAGTTACAGGCGCAGAATCGGGTCCGCTGTCAGGACCATTGGAACTGGTCCATTCACCGTTGATAACAGAAATGGTCACTTACCCTTTAGCCTTGCTGTCACTTTCAATACTTACCTAAGAATAAAAGGTAGGAATGCTCTCAGCTCGCGCTTAATCATGGTAGCGGGATCGCCAAACAAAAGGTAAGTATCAATCAGATCCAAGTAAGTGCCGCTCGCCCATAAATCCAGAAGGGATTGCTGTGTAGCTTGTCCCATTCTTGGCACCAAATCAGAAAAAATAGCCACAAACAACTCCCGGTTGATGATGTCATGCCCGATAGCGACGCCCATACCAGTCGGTGACCAGCTGGCTATTGCCCCTTTATTCTCCGCCCTGGTGATCACTTCAGCCAGAGATTCGGCATGACCTTGTGGAAGGTCAGGGTTGATGTAATAACCTTCCCAACAGGTCATGGCGGAGATAATTGGATACTTGTTGAGGTTAGTCAATCCAACAACATCATCGACCGAAAGTAGCCCTCCTTCACCATCAGCCCACTGGTAAACTGTTCCATGCCCTATGTAATTCACCAGGAATTTTCCATCATTGATCGCGGCAAGTATCGCTGCTTTAGCATCAGCTTTCGTAAAATGAGTCACTCCAAGATAAACTCGCTGGGCTTGGTATTCCTCCGGCAAACTGCTTGAGATCAAAAATTCCGATATCGATGGGAAGTTTCCACCATGATCTGAATTGTCAGCTACTGCCAAAACCGGAGTTTGCCAGTCAATGGATGACGGTATCTGCTCATAGGAGATGATCTTGTTCACAAAAGCTGTAGCTTGTTCTTCAGTCATGACCGCCATTCTGCCCAACATCATATCGGGTAAGGGGTCATCCCCCGTTATGACCACATAGCGGTTGTCAGTCACTGTTTCTCCAAGATATGGATCGGCATAAGCCAGGTAAGGCGGAATAAAACTCTCCCGCCAGGCACCATAATCACTTGGGTTATAGCCTTTGGGGTTATAGTGACCATCCCCCATCAAAACCACATAAGACGGCGCGGGTGCTTCCCAGTTCTGATATGCATAAGACAGAAAGGCATGGATTGGATCTTTTCCCACGATACCATATCCAAATTGGTCGTAAATATCCTGGATCTTCACCACCGCTGTCCGCAACCCCTGGCTTTGCCTGTGGTCCGCAAGCGTTTGCGCTGGAACAAGAAAATCCTGATGCGTAATGATCACATAATCAGCACCGTTTATTGGATCTTCGAAAGAGGAAGTGTCCTGCTCAATTGCATGAACCTG
>JAAYDO010000148.1 GCA_012729225.1 Bacteroidales bacterium
AGGATAATTCCTGCACTTTTTTCTTGGGTGGCATGAAGGGAAATGAGAACGAAATAAAGGTCAAGGCAGAGACAGATGTGGGCATTTCGTTCTGGCAATGTCTATTTTGTGAATTTCCGGAAATGTGAATTTCGTGAATTGATGACCCAATCATACCATGAGCGGAAGACATGACACGTGGCGAAAAGCATCAGATTCTGTCTAACACCTAATTGGCATAGCCCTTTCCATCTCGTTCAGTTGTCTTGCCCCGTCTCCTCCTTTCATCTTTCACCATTCCACAAAGCAAGAGGACCGGGAACTCAACCCGATCCTCCTTTATTACTGTCGTAAGAAAAATTTGTTTGTTGGCTGAAGCCTATTCTTCATCGCATGCTCTGTCTTCACTTCTTTCTTGCAGCATTCAAGAAGTCCACCATCTTGCTGAGGTTTTCCTCGCTATACATGTTCATGCCATGTCCTCCACCTTCCACAAAAGTAGCCTCTGTCTTCACGCCAGCCTTCTTGAGTTCATTGTAGAACTCCTCGCCCTGACAGCAAGGCACCACATTGTCGTTCTTTCCATGGAAGATGATGGCAGGACAGTCATTCTTATCTATATATGTAATAGGGCTCAATGTGCGGTAGAGATTCTCGTTGCCTTCCACAGGAGCACCCAGCAACACAGCCTCAGGACTGGAGTTTCCCATGCCCATGTGTTCGCCACAATCCATGTTCAGCAAGTCGATAGGACCAGACCAGTCGCAGGCAGCATTCACGGCAGAACTTTCTTTGAGGAACTGACCCACATTGCCTTCAAGGTCTACCTCCACGTTGCCCACCTTTTCCACCTTCTTAGCATTGCTTGTCGTAGCAGCGAGTGAAGCGAGATGACCACCTGAAGAGAAACCAGAAGTGGCAATGAATGAAGTGTCAAACTTATATTTAGCGGCATTGCCTCTTACGAAACGCACCACTGCCTTAATGTCATTGATCTGAGCGGGATACTTGGCATCGCCACTTGAGCGATGGTTGGGACATACCACAGCATAGCCAGCCTTCAGCAACGCATTCACGATAGTGCTGAGATCTGCCATACCTTTGGAATTGTTGCTGAACCACGCACTACCATAGATATGAATCACCACAGGATAACTTTTAGCCTCCACCTGAGGAAGGTAGATGTCACAATTGTGGAACGCCTGACCATCGTCAGCATAATTCACATCCTTAAAGGTTTCAGAAGCGGGAAGGTCCACCTGAGGTGCCTGAAATCCTCCAAAACCACCAAATCCACCTCCTGGCTGGGCATTGATCACTGCTGCAAGAGAGAGAGCAGCGAGAGTAGAAAAGATTTTCTTCATGATAATAACATAAGTTGTAAATGATACTTTCTTGATTCAGAATGCCAATTTGCACACACACATACGCACATGACATCAGCACCCTGTTCTCATCATTAAGATACTTCTATCCCCCGAAAGTTTAATCCCAACCTGCACTTTTTTCTCTTTTTCTTCACATACCATGTTCTTGCTACGTGAAGAATCATTCCATCCAACAGTCTGTCTATTGTTTCACTTCCTTATTGACAATGGAGCAGACACAGGAGTCACTCCACACGTTTTCAGCAGTCTCAACCATGTCAATCATCGTGAAGACAGGAAGAACGACGCCCATGATAGCCACAGGTGCACCTATGCCCGACATGAGGGAGAGGGTGAGGAAGAAACATCCCATTGGCACACCAGCATTACCCACGGCTGAAATCACGGCAATAAAGAGCCATTGAATCATGAGCGGAAGGGTAAGTTCCGTCCCACCATTCTGCATGACAAAGAGTGAGGTGACAAGGATGAAGGCCGCACAACCATTCATGTTGATAGTGGTACAGATAGGGAGAACGATGCGAGAGACCGCTGTGCGCACATGCAGATTCTCTTCTGCCGACTGTATGGTGACAGGCAGGGTGGCGGCAGAAGACTTGGTGAATAGTGCCATGAGCACCGCAGGAGACATGCCTCTGAACACCTTCATCGGATTGAGACCCCGCAACAAGAGGAACAGTGGCAGGATGACAAAGAACTGAATGGCATTACCACCCAAGATTACTGCCAGATACTTGCCCAAAGAACCTACGATGACACCCGCTGAGACTTGAGCAGAGAGTTGGGCGGCAAATGCCACAATGCCAAGAGGAAGAGCCCAGATGAGAGCCTTGATGAGGGTGAAGAGCAAATCCTGCAAACCCTGAATGAAACGCAGCACAGTCTTGGCACGGTCTGCCACCTCAGCATCTTGGGCTGTAGCAGGATGGCGTTCTTTCTTGATGAGATAAGCCAGAGCCAATCCCACAGCAGCCGATATGATGAGGATGCTGAGCACATTGCCCGTGGCAAAAGGCTGTATGATATTGTTGGGAACAACATCAAGAAGGTAGTCAGCATAGTTGCCTGATGTCTGCAAGCTCTCTGCCTCAACATCCGAAGCAACAGGGAGTGCCGGCAAATTATCTGGACTGATGATCAAATACAGTCCCAAACCTACAGCCGCAGCACAGATGGTGGTGAGAAGAGTGTAGGTGATGGTGTGGAGAAAGATGCGGCCAGTGTTCTTCTGTGTGCCAAAGAACGCAAGCGTAGTGACAACCGCCAGAGAGATGGTAGGCACAGCCACAAACTGGAAGAGACGTGTGTAGATGGTGGCTACATAGTTAAAGACCTCGTTGAGCCAACCAATGTTGAGAAGTCCAAGCACTGCGCCCAGAGCAAGAGCAGAAATCCAAATGATAATCTTCTTCATATTATATATATAGGAAAGCTGTTACTTAGAGAGAAACACTGAGATTGACATAGACATTGCGCCCCTTCTGAGGGATATTGTTCCAATCAGAATAGGTGGAGTAAGTCTTATCCAGCAGGTTTTCAACACCTGCTCTGAGTGTTAATAACGTTTTTTGTACTGAAATATTGTATTGTGCGCTGAGATTCAATATGGTGTATCCCGAGGTCTCCTTCTCCCCATATTTATGACCAAAGTGCGCCTGACGGGCATTGCCCTTGACAGATATTTGGGCAGAGAAACGATTGAAAAGGAAGTCAAGTCGAGACTGGAAAGCCCACGGAGAGATGAGCGGGAGGTTGTCGCCCTGAGCATCGTGACCCAAAGCATAGGAAATCTGACCTGTCCACTTCAGCCATTCGAGCGGTTGCCAATCTGCTGAAAGCGAAGTGTTGATGATTTTAGCATGGTCTTGATTATAATATACCTTCACGCCCTCAGCACCAACTGTCATGGATGACAAACGCGTTTCAAACTCACCAATAATGTAGTTAGAGAAGAAGAAGGCGTTGGCATCCCACTGCAAGTTGAGCAAAGGGAGAGGATGCCACTGGATTCCTCCATTCACCTCAATGGCAGACTCGTTCTTGAGACGAGGATTGCCAATATAGTCATACTGATCAAAGGTGTTGTTGAGATAATAGCCATAAGCCTCCGTGACTGTGGGCGCACGGCTTCCCCACCCTGTTCCAATGGTAAGTTTCCAATTTTCAGGACTCCACGCATAATGGGCCGCCACCCGACCTATGACCTGATGATAGGCATCTGTCATGCCAGAGAAGAACACCTTGAGTGCCTGATAGCCCTCGTAGTTATTGAGTTGCTGCGACTGAATGGCAAGTTTGGCAGACAGCCCTACCGACTGATGATGGGCAAGGGAAATCTGGTCAGCGAGTGCCAGACCTGTGTTGAGCGTGCCCACATCTGGCCAAGTGACCATATACATAGGTGCAGCACCTCCTGGATACATGGTCATGTCGGCAAAGAGACGGTTGTAGTAGATGTCATAATTGACAGAAGCATTGTGATGTCCATTGCTGGCACGCAGGATGCTATAAAGTCCTGTTGTCCAACTCTTGCCAGGCATATCCATGTGAATCTCCACATCAGGACGAGTGGTGTCATCCATCACATGAGTGATGTGATTGTAGTACACCTTCGTCTCCCAAGAGTTAAGAAAGGGATGGCTGAACTGCCAACGATAGGACAGAGAGGAAATGATGCCTTCTGCCTTATACACATCCATATTGAGTGCAGGATAGCCCACATCTGTGGCTCTATCATATATGAATGTACCTTCAAGGATATGATTCTCCGCAAGACGGTAACCGAGATTGGTGAAGGCATTGACTTTCCCAAACTTAGAAAACTGAACAGTCTGTCCTCCACCAGCCTCGTAGTTGCCCGCATGGCGGTAGAAAGCGCCAAAGTTAGTGTAGAACCTATGAGAGGAAAGAGCCACATCTGCTCCATACACCTGAAGGTGTCCGTTCCATTCATGACCTGCACTGACATTGAGGCGGAAAGCATCATTGTCAAAGCCAACCTTGCGGAGTTTGAGGTCAAGACTGCCACCTATATTGCCTGTGGACTGCGGATTGCCATTCAGACCAGAGTTGAGACTGATACTCTGAAGGTTGCCACTTTCCACATAGGAGGTGACAGGATCCATCTTATCCGTACATGCGTAGAAGATTTTCATGCCATCTATCGTGGTGGACACACGCTCAGACTGCATGTTGTTCACTACAGGTTCCCACGCATAAGAACCTCGACGCACCACATCTGTGTGATTGAGTTCCAGCAAATGCTCTTCTATGCTTGCCACCTGCCCTTTGACAGAGCGTTTCACTCCCTGAATACTGCCCGACACCACCACGACCTCGTCAAGTTGCAGACTTCGGTCGGTGGCAGTGTCGGCAGGCTGTATAATCGTTGCAATGGCTAATACTACCGCCGTCCACATATTTTATATCGTTACATCAAAATGAATATTCTCGGCAATCACATTGCCTTCCTTGTCTTTCACTGTCAGGTCTATCTTCCAATATCCCGTCATGGTGAGATTAATCAAGCCCTGATACGTGCCATCAGCCTGCTTGGTGAGAGCCTCATTGCCAGGGGAAGAGTGTCCACCCATATCAGGCATTGTGGGCACAATCTCTATCGTGAACACCTCTTCTGCCACCACATAAGGTTGAGTGGCAGGATTGCTCTTCTTCGACACATAGGCAGAGATGGAGTTAGAGCCTATCTGATAGTTCTGAGGGTCAACAAGAGAGATGAAGTAGGTGGCATCACCTGTCTTGAACGACTGAAGCCAAGTCTGTCCCTGAGGAAGTGCTTCCACGCTGAAAGACGCATCAGCCACAGTCTTCTGATGACCCAGCACCTTCACGTCATAGGAAAGCACCCAGAAGTCCTTGTCTGTGCTCGCCATGAGGAAAGAGACCCATCCACGCTTGACTGCCAGATACTTGTCGTTGAACGAATCTACGCTGCTGCCCACAGGTGTGCTGTGTTTCATGTTCATAGCAGTCATCGTCATGAGCGGAGAGAGATTCGTTACATCAAAATTCTTCACGTAGTTGCCCGTACCCTTTTTGACAGCCACAAAATAAATCTCATTATAGCCCACACTGAACTTTCCTGTCTTGCTATAAGCAAAGACATTGTACTTGCCATCCACCTCGGTTGAGAGTTCTGGAATGATCTTGACTGTCTTCAGAAACTTATACACCTGCAATGCCTCCTCTGCCGAACAGCAGTCCACATCGCCATCCAATGTAATTCCTGTGCCGTCAAGGATTGAAGCCGTCTGGTCATCGTCATTGCTGTTGCAAGACTGCAATCCCAATAGCGCGATCGCCAACAAGATGAGCGTAGAAGTTTTTTTCATCGTTTAACCTCCTTTTTTGTTTTGTTTGATTAGAATTATACCATGAACTTTTAACCATAGTGCAACTTTACGAAGCAGTACCAACTGCTTTTAAATGCACTGCAAAGGTACGGACTATTTGCCGACTGCGGAATACCATCGAAAGGCTATTCTCATACCACATACGTGGTAGAGAGCATCACTTCCTTCAGTCATACTCCTTCCTTTCATTTTCTCTAATAATTCATTGATTATTCTCTTGGACTCATTTGCAGTGAAAGAGGGGCAAGAGACTCTGACAGGTTTTGTCGCAAGGCTATCCACCCAAGCAAGTGAACAAACACATCCTTGTCTCCAAAAACACTCATATATCATTTATCTACAATCATTTATAGACATCTGAAAGCACCATGCTTATAAGGGTAAAAACGCACGCATGGTTCATTGGCCATCGAAGCATTGTTCGTTCGCTGATGAACCATTGTTCATTGGCACTTGCACCATTGTCCGTTGGAGCATGAAGAATGCTTCTATCTGGCAAGATGTCTAATTGAAGGAACATTCCACAACTTCATCCTTGCGCAAGCCCACTCCTACCCACCCTCCCTAACAATAGAGGCAGAGAGTTTTTTCCTTATCAAAATCACATGATAGAAGACATTCCCAACCATCTTTTCTAAACTTAGGAAGACTTCGTAGCCCTCCACGCCGCCTTACACATCTCAAGGGCACTAAATAACAATCAGAGAAAACTCAACTAATATCCTGTGTACTCCTCCCACTCTGCAACCATACGGTAGAAAAGCAACAACCATATAGTATTTACTCACGAACCATATAGTCTGAGAGAAAAAAGACCACACTTTTATTAAAAAGAAGATGGGTGGCATTGTCTTGCCTTTACCGTCATACAATTCACCCTATAGGGATTCGGCAAGAGTTCTGCTTCTCTTCGAAATGAAAAGAAACTAATCATCTTTCCCTACCCTATAAAAACTCATTGGAAAGCGAGTTCACTTTCCACGTTTGGAGGAAAAAATGGCAGGAGAAACATTCAAAGAGACCCATGCCCAGTCTTGCCAACTTTTGCGATGACCACCCTTGATTGCTTCAAGATGGCGAGTACCAAAGAAAGTGGAGTAACCAGCCAGAAGTGTGACATCCTTCTCCACCCTCCAAGTCAGTTGGGTGTCAAACTCTGCCCCCAAGTTCTTAGACCTTGTGGATGTGAGGAACTGGTGGTAGGCAAAAGACAGACTTACACGTTGGGAGGGATTGTATCCTGCGCTGACATGGAAATCCTGTAGCCCTGCACCACTCTTAGCAAACCAGTTGGCAGGCAAGAAATAGTCCATTGTGCCATGGAACTTGTGATGTGTACCATAGAGGGGATTGAAAGCCGTGACACGTTTGTTGCCCTGCGACTGTCCTTCCAACCAATCATAACCCACAGTTACAGTGACTTGAGGAGAGACGATTCCCCTCAAATCTATTGCTGCCAGATTGGCATTGAGAGTTTCACCTATAGGATTCTTACCGCTTTGGTGATAATAACTGGCAGAAAGCGACACCTGCGCATTGGCCTTATACTGCAAGAAAGTGCCCAGAGTCTGCTGATAGTATGTCTTTGTCTTTGCAGCAGAAGCACCACCCTCCTGACCTAAATTAAGAAAAAGAATACTGGCCTGAAAAGGTTTCTGCACATTGCCATAGTGATACCACACACCTTGCAGGTTCTTGTAGGGAGCGCCACTGCCATTGTAGTATAGTCCCCCATCCTTCTCCGTGTCGGAAGTTTGGGAAAGTGAAGCCAGCACATCTATCTTATGCAGATCTGCACGATAGCCAAAACGCCCCGCATCATGGAAGTTGCCAGCCTGATTCCAATCCAGTGTGCCAAGGATGCGTTCATCATCATAGGCCAACTGCTGACGTCCTAAACGTGCATACCAACGATGGTCATCGCTTTCCAACTGCGCCCAAGCCTCATTGATAGAGAATGTGCCCGACTTGTCGGCTATGGGACGACTGCCCCACACTCCCACGTTCTGTCCACCAATCTTCAAGGAAAGATTGTTTCGTTCATAGAGTATGCCCAGGCGTGCACGCTCGCTGATGAAGACATCAGCATCCTGACCTTTGTTGCGCAATGCGCCCTGACCATTCTGGTACTCACCACGTATTCTGATTTGAGCATTGATAGTAATGTCTCCCAACTCATCGTTCTTGTGCTCGGACTGAGCCTGAGCTGAAGCCGTCGCCAATAAAATCAGGCTCCATGCAAATAGCAATTCTTTCTTCATAGGAGAATCCCTTTCTTTTCTTGTTGTGTGTGTTGATTGATTTTATACTAAATGATGTATTCTGGCTTGCCCTCCTGAATGGAGAAGAGCTTGTTGTAGATAAACTTTCGATACTGTCCAAAGTCATCTGTATTGCGGTTGCGAGGGTGCGGAATCTTGATGTCGTAAATCTTTTCAAGATGACCAGGATCGGATTTCATCAAAAAGATACGATCAGCCAAATAAACTGCCTCCTCAATATCGTGGGTGACAAAGACCACTGTCTTCTTCTGTTCACTCACAATCTTCAGAAGGTCGTTCTGGAGTTTATTGCGGATGACGGGGTCTAAAGCCCCGAAAGGTTCATCCATGAAGAGAATATCGGGATTGACCGCAAGACTACGTGCGATGGCCACTCGTTGCTGTTGCCCACCCGAAAGCTGAGAGGGGAACTGTTCTTCCAGACCTTTCAGTCCCACAAGTTCTATATAATGTTGTGCACGAACCGCCCTATCCTTCTTGGAAAGAGACAGGATTTCCATTCCCAGTTCCACGTTCTTCTGCACCGTCTTCCATGGCAATAAACCATAATGCTGGAAGATGGTGATATAGCGAGTGGAAGGTTTAGTGACCTCTCGTCCATCAATCTCGACCGAACCACTCGAAGGCGTTTCGAAGCCTGCCAAGAGATTAAGTATAGTGGATTTACCACATCCCGAGAACCCCAAAAGGCAGACAAACTCACCCTTTTCTATCTCAAAACTCACATCTTTAAGCACATGAATAGTATTGCATTTTCCATTTGCCTCACGACGGGAATAGTCTTTGGAAATATTTTTCACATTAATGTATGCCATAGTGTTTTAGTACTTTCTTTTCAAATTTTCCAATGAGGAGATCAAGGATGAATCCTATCACTCCAATAACAAGCATGGTAGCAAGGAGAATATCAGTACGCATATTGTTGCGAGCATCTATAATCATAAACCCAAGACCAGACTGCGTACCCACCATCTCACCACTGACAAGAAATATCCATGAGGTGCCCAGAGCAATGTGCAAGGAGTTGGCTATCTGAGGGAAGATTGCAGGAAGAGTAATCTGAAAGATTGTGGAAAACTTGGTGATACCATAGTTGCGTGCCACCTTCAAATAGATGTCATCCACAGTGTGTACAGCACGAGCCGTAGTGAGCAGAACAGGAAAGAATCCCGCCAAAAAGATAATGACAATAGCCGGTGTATCGCCAATTCCCATAAGCAAGACTATAAAAGGCATCCACGCAACAGGTGCTATAGGACGGATAAGCTGAATGACAGGGTTGGAGAGACGGAAAAGCACATTCACATTACCCAGCAAGAGTCCTAACAACACACCTGCAACAGCAGAAACGAGATAGCCAACAGCAAAACGATAGAGACTGGCAGCGATGCCCTCTAAAAGTGTTCCATTCGAAATTGTTTCTGCCAAAGCCTGAGCCACATGCCATGGATTTGGGAAGAGCGCACTGTCAAAATCACCCAGCAAAATGAGTAGCTGCCATATCATGAGGGCAATGACAAACGATGCTATACTATATAAAAGGTGTTTCATGTCTTTTCTTTTTTTTCAACTTCTGTATTGACAACCTCTTTGAGAAATCCTTACTTTTCCTTCACAAAATCGGCATAGGAAGGAGGATTGTTTAGGATTCCATATTTCTTCACCTTTGAAACGAGCTCCTCATAAGCCTCAGGCGTTATGACAAGGTGAGAAAAATCGATCCATTCCAATGATTGCTTCAGTACGTCATCAGGCTGAGAAAGAATTTCTTTCGATTTAACCAAAGCTTCATGCTTATCCACCAGCTTCTCTCCAGCCTTGAGATAAGCCTCTATCACTTTATCCAACTGTTGTTTCTTCTCACTATATGCCTTATCGTTAAGCACTAATGAACAGCAGATGCTATTAGGCCAGAGTTCGTCGCTACGGTAGAGCACATGCCCCTTGCTAATGTTCACGCCCACAGCACCAAACGGTTCTGCCACACAATAACCACTTATCTGTCTATTGGCAAGAGCAGAAGGCATTTCTGGCGGAGCCATCTCAACCACATTCACATCCTCAATGGCAAGTCCATCCTTAGCTAAAGCTTCTTGCAGAAAGATGTGATGAGAGGAGGCTCTATGAGGAATGGCAAATGTCTTTCCTTTCAGATCCTCGCCCTTCTTAATGTCTTCAGCCACCACAATGACATTGCCATCTGTATGACCTAATGCCACTGCTGTAAGACCCACACCCTGCGCCTTAGCCTTCATAGCCAGTTCTATAAGCACAGAGGCTCCATCCACTCGGCCTGTATTGAGCGCATCAAGCAGTTCTGGCCAAGAACCATATTTAATTAATTCAACATTCACATTCTCTGCATGCTGCAACTCCACCGATGGCAGTGCATGTGTGATAGGTAGATAAGCAATCTTTATTGTTTCCTTGTCATTCCTTCCTCCGCAAGACACTAACAAAAGTGCAAGGGCAATTGCTATTATAATATTCTTTTTCATGTCTCAACTATGTTTAGAAGATTCTATACTTTTTCAAATTTATCAGAGTCATTATTCATGATGTCCTCAATGAGAATTAATCCTCACATCACTTCCATCCAAGTTCCATGCGCTTCTCATTCAAATCCTTCACCAATCCTTCAGCGAGTGCTACCGTATCTACATTGACAACCATCTCGCTACCTAAAATAGACTTAGTGCCATGCTCCATAAACTCATTGACCTGTGGTGCTCCCTGAGTAGGTGCATACACACTGTGGTAGGAGTTCATGCCAAGAAGTCGGAAAGCCAATGCAGCACAAATACCTTTCTCATTGCTGTATTCGGGTGAGATGAAGGCATAAGGAAGTGACTTGATAGGAATGCCAAGCGCACCACTAATACCATTGAAGAAACCACTGGCACGAGCATTGTCTAAACATTCACCCAGATGCCAAACAGGAGGTATATTGCCATGCTCACGACAGAAGGCGGCCAACTCACTCCCTGTATATTCCAGTGCCTTATTAGAACAGAAACCTGTCTTGAGCAAAGCAAAAGATGCGCAGCCATTGGTGAGAATCAGAATATTGTTGCGAAGAAGAATCTCTGCAGCCTGAAGAATATGCTTCTCGTAAATAAGTCTTGGGTTATTGCATCCCACAAGATTCACGATACCACGAATCCTTCCTTCTCGCAAAGCATCAGCCAAATCACGCAACCCTCTATCGAAATGCTTACCAGCCCACTCCACAGAGAATCCCATTTCTGCCTCTACCTCATACTGTGGAATCTTCACTGGAACATCCCGCCTATCCTTAAATGCCTCGATACCTCTCAGCACAATCTTCTTGGCAAGGTTCTTAATGTCACCAATATTGGAATGCTCATGGTCAAAACCATAATGTTCTGCTTCTGGCAGACGAGCAGAATCACTGGTTGTAACAACAACCGTGCGGAAACACTTCGCTACATCCATGATGGTCGGGAAGACATCCTGCACATCTGCCACCCAGAGATCAAGCGCGCCAGTGCCCAAAACAAGTTCTGACCCAACAGCATTGCTCAAAGGAATGACACCTCCATATCTATACATGGCACTCAAACCACTGCAACAGATTCCATAGAACTGTATGCCACTCGCACCAGCCTCACGTGCCAGAGCCTGACACTCATCACTCTGACCAATCTTCACGATCTCACGGATAAGCAAGGGAGAGTGTCCATGAACTGCTATATTGACCCATCCTTTCTTTAATGCACCCAAATTTACTTTAGAAGTACTGCGATGAGGCAAACCATAGAGACAATCCATTGCAATGCCACTGCCCAAACAAGAAGACCAAGCAAAACTCACACCTGTACGAAGAAACTGCTGCATCACATTACGCCAATCCCCATCTGTTCCAGTGGTGGTGCGGTGTAATGATTCGAACACCTCATGATAAGGCGAGATAGGTATGATGCCCGCCTTTTCCCATGTGGCAACACGTTCCTTAGGAGCATGAGAATAGATTGTCCTGTGCTTGCCTGGAACTGTCCTACTCAAATCTTCCAACAGGATGTCAGCAATCTCACCTGCCAATTGTTTGATGTCCTTGCCCTCTGTCTCAAGACCGAAAGTCCTTGCCTCTGCCAAAATCTTCTCCTTGCCTTCTATGTCAATAGGAGCCTTGCCCTCAGACGCATATTTCAACGCCAACATGCTTGCTCTTCCTCGTGCACCATGGCTGGCTGTCCCTGCCGCCAAATGGCGCAGGAGATTGCGTGCACCAATCAGATCAGCATCAGCACCACATACTCCACGAGGTGCTTTCTTGGTGATGCGACAAGGTCCCATGAAGCAGTTCTTACAACATACGCCTGCTATACCAAAATTACATTGTGGCTGTTGAGCATCAAAACGGTCAAACACGGTCTCTATGCCCAATTCCTGCATGTGGAGTAGCATCTCACGCACAGCAGGGTCAGGAGTCTGCTCTATCTGTTGCTGCTTGTTGGGGAAAGTCTTTCGGTAGGCATTCACTGCTGCAATATAGTCCTGTGTGCCCCCATGCACATGAGGATGCTCCGAATCATGATGCTCGTGTGCGTGAGCATGAGCATGGCTCAAAATTTCCCCATCGGACTTCTTGCCCGAAAAAACCTCTTCAAATTGTTCGCTTAAATCATGATGATGATGAAGTTTTGACATTGTATCGTTGTTTTTACATTCTGAAAGATATAGATAATTATTTCACGGCACAAAGGTACGCAAGTAATGGCATTCCTTCCAAGAAAGTATACTATCCTTAGAAAACAAATCTAAAAAAGACATCTAAACAGTATATTTTTTCTGAATCAACGTGAGTTCGAAGAATTTCGAGGATGAAGTAGTTGGCTTCGATGATTGGTGCATCTTTTCCATCACGCTTCTCCTCTTTTATTTTTCGACAAAATCATGGGTCATTCGAAGGGGATTTGCCTGCAGTGCAAGAAGGACTAAAAGATTTTGGCATGTTTTGTCGCTGGACGACTCTTACAATATTGCGAACAATCCTATCCCCGCATCCAAGATCATGCATATCTCATTCAAACACAAAGATTTATGAAAACCATAGAGCACTATGCTTGTGAGGTCAAAAACGCACGCATGATTCATGGGACATCGCACCATTGTTCATGACCGCTTGAAGCATTGCTCGTTGGCCATTGAACAATGCTTCATTGGGTCATGAAGAATGCTTCGGGCATGCCCGATAAAAAATGGCAGGATTCCCCTGCCATTTCATCTTTACAAACACCTGATTTTATTTGCCCCTCCTAATCATAGAGGCAGGGCGTGGATTTTTTATCAAACTTGCGTTTCTTTATACCATTTAGATGTCTTTTTCTTTTACGTGAGCACTCACTTGACAACAAAGATCTTGTTTCTATCCCATTCTGCCCAGTACTTGATGGCCAGTCCACGCACATAAGTCCAATAAGGAGCAGTGTGTCCATATTGCTCCACTCCGTGGCGAATATCGTCCCTTATTTGTTGCTGATATTCAGACTTTAGAGCGATACGCAGAGATTGACCACCTCGTGTCATCTTTGCTTCCACACGCTTTTCCGCCACATCCAACACAGTAATGAGCCCATGTCCCAAGGTAGCACCAGTACTAATCTGCAAACCGTCATTCAAACAACTGATGGGAGGACACGTTCCTGCATACGATTCAATATCGGGTTCTCCCTCGCCATCGAGCAATGACAAGGCATAGAGTCCCATTTTTGCGCCAAGAGTGGAATAGATGCCCAGATGACCATGAATCTCATTGGTCATGACAATAGCGCGCCATTCCTCTATTCCATACCTCTCAATGGTTGAAGGCATCATCGCACGCACATCCTCCGCATAGAGGGTCTCAGGCAAGAGAAAAGAAGAGAGGACACCATTTCTAACCATCATCTGTATATTTTTTTGATGACAAGATAACCCAAAACCACCTGAATGAGCAAACCAGGGAAACCTATACGAACATCCTGTAGTGCACGAAGAAAAGCATCCTGAACAGAGAACCTCTCATAAAGTCCCTGAGCAAATTCAAAGAACATACCCACCAACTGATAACTTACCACAACCAAGGCTATCAGCGGGAAAGTTACCTTCTGGTATTTCTTGCTCACATAACTGGCAATAAGAGCCAATGCTATAGACTTAATCATAATGGCTGGCAAGACTGCCAAAGGCGGCATTCCAAAGAGCACACTATTCACCACTGGAGAAAGTATTGCCGTCAGCACACCCACATTCTTCCCAAAACGATATGCCCCAATGAGGGTGAAGAAATAGATGGGAAGGAATATGAGACCTCCCTTGGGGATGAGATGACACAACTGTGGCAATAAGATATTGCCCACCACAAATGCTGTTGCAAATGCATAGGTCTTGTAATCAGCAAAACCTAACTGATAATTTTTCGTATTTGTATATTCCATATAATAATGAGTTTGTTGATTAAATGACAAATCCAAACTTAAAGAATCTCATGTATGATTAAGCCTTTATATTTTCAGCATCATGTAAGATTCAAATCAAATTGCGGTGCAAAGATACAGAGAAACAAGATTTCCCCAAACAAGAACACTTTCCATCAGAAAATAAATCTAAAAGAAGAACTACATACAGAAAAATTTTCCAACTCCAAGATGAACAGTGGCACATTCTCTCCAGGTTTTCAGCACATGCACATGTACTGATAGTATAATGGAAAAAGATAATTAGTTTAATCTCATGTGCATGTTTCCAAAGCAACCGTGCATCAAGCCACAAAGGAAGGATGACACACGGCTTTCTTCATTCTAATTTCGTAGAACTCACTTCGTATTACTTCTTCGTACCTTCATAATGAACGGTTCCAATGATTTGTCCTGCATGAAGGAAGGTATAGTCCAGTATCAGCTTTTTCCCTTCTATCTTTCCAGAGAAAGTTCCTGCAACCGTGTAATATCCATTCATGCCTGAATATTCTTTCAAGACAAAGGAGAAGTTTCCCTCTTCGCTATTCACTGGGAGGTTATACACAATAGCACCAGGATAGGCACTCAACTTGGTTTCGCCATCATCGCCCTTTGATTCCGTGTAGAATGTAGGCTGTTTGATGGTGAGCGAACCATCTTCATTCAATGCCACATTGGCTGTCTCTGTGCCCTGCGGAACAATGTCTATAGACGACCTGCTACCTGTAGAACTGACTATTTCCACCGTTCCTGTGGCTGAACCTACATAGTCGCCACCAAGAGTCTCTAAAGTCACCTCCTGTTCTGCATCATCGTCTTTACTGCATGATGCAAATGCGGATGCTGCCAGTACAATCAGTGCTGAAGCAATAAGAATAAATACTTTTCCTCTGGTCATGTTTTGTCTTGTGTTAAGTGTGGATAGAATAAGGGCTGACATACTCGGTCTGCGTGTAGTATGCCAGCCCCTTTCAATCTATGTTGTAATTATCATGAGTTCTCTACTATTAATTAATAGCCAGGATTCTGAACGATGTGGAGACTCTCGCCTGAAAGACCTGTTGGGATAGGCTGGCGATAGTGCTTGCCACGCACATTATTATATTTAGCCACCAGATGGTTGTGAATCTTCTGGAAAAAAGCCTTCTGGTCTGAAGTGTAGGTCTGCTTAGATGCCCAGTCGTCTGCGAAGTGCTTGTAGTTCTTCACCTTCTTGACAGATGAGATGAGATCCTTCCAACGGTATGAGTTGAGAGCTGAGAACTGCTCATAAGTGAACTCATAGTCCCACTCACGTTTGATTTGCTCGAAGGTTGGAGCATCTACCGTCTCTATGCCTGCACGCTGGCGAAGTTGGTTGAAAGGCTCTTTTGCCTCAGAGTTGCGTCCCAACTGCACGAGTGCTTCTGCCTTGATGAGCAATACCTCTGCATAGCGGATCTCGATGCGGTCCACTGAGTTGTGGGTAATCTCCAGATTGACAGAGTTGTCATAACTCTGGTCCACACCCTTACCATTGACTGGTGTATAGACAGGAGAAAGATAGTGATAGGTCTTGCCATCCTCTGGGTTCTCAAGATTGGTGAAGTAAGTCTTAGCCAGACGCTTGTCATTAGGATATTCCTTGAACCAGTCCTCATAGAGGTCATCATCAGACACCTCGGTGTGGTTCTGGCTGTATCCCTGACCATTTTCACCATTCTGGAATGGGAAAGTCCAGGAGCAGTGGTTCTGGTGGTTGCCTTGAGCATCATACTCATCACCATCATGAGCAATGGTAAAGAGATGCTCATTGGTGTGTCGCTTGTTGCTTTCGTACTCACGCCCCCACAGCTTGTGGTATTCAGGGTCGAGCGCCAGACGCTTGCTGTTGATAACCTTGTCGGCATACTCTACAGCCTTCTCAAGTCGAGAGGGAGTTGTGGTGAAAGCAGGATCGGTCTGTGTGTTGGCAATAGCAGCCACCTCTTCTTGAGAGAGAGGATTGTCACCCCAAACGAGATAAGCCCTTGCCAAGAGACCCTGTGCTGCTTGTTTGGAAGGTACACGTGGGTCACCATCATAGTCCTTGAGCAGAGACTCTGCTGAGGTGAAGTCGCTCACTATCTGATTGAACACCTCGTCGATAGACTTGCGCTCTGTAGTGCTGCCACCCTCTTCTGTGAACACTGGCACTTCACCCCAAAGTTGCACCAGTTTCAGATAAGCCAACCCACGAAGGAATTTCGCCTTGCCCACTGCGGCATTGTAGCCTGCCTGCGTAACCTTGCCGGCCTTGAGCGAGTTGGTGACAGTGGTGATGGCCTCATTGTCTTGAACAATGCCTAACAGCAGGTGGTTGAACACTTTGATTTGATACCATGTGGTCGGCTCCTGTTCAAAACGGCTATTCACTGGTCCTGCCTCATTTTCTTCACCCTCAAAGGAGGTAAGTTTGTTGGAGTTAAGTTCTATAATAAAGGAGAATGACGATGATAGAGGTTGCCAGTGACTGTACACACCATTAACGAGAGAGAGTGCGCTGGCATCATCCTTGACCACATTCTGATCTGTGATCTGCTTGCCACCATTATTATCATCATTGGTATCGTCATCTTTGGAGCAAGATGTAAATGACAATCCAGAAGTGACGACTGCTGCAATGAGTGCAGTGTAAATGTAATTCTTCTTCATAAATTCCGTTCCTTTCTTTTGCTTTTAGTTGAATGATTTAATGATTGATTTGTTTGATGATGCAAAGTTACGGTGATTTCTTCTACGCTCTCATCCCCATGATGGGGTATTTCATCTACCAAAAAGAGAGTATCCCGAAAGATTGGATGCGTTTACCGCCTTATAATGAGATGTTTACACCAAAGATAAAACTGCGACTGGATGGATAAGCCCCACTATCTGTTCCGCTCGAAACCTCTGGATCATAGCCTTTGTATGAAGTGACGGTAAAGAGGTTGCTGGCTGTCGCATAAACACGTACACCCGCGGGAAATGATTTGGGCAATGGCAAGCGATAGCCAATAGTGAGGTTGCGAAGTTTGAGATAACTGGCACTCTGCACATAGCGACTGTCGATGTAGGAGAACGGACGAGTGGTGGAAGCAAGTGGAAGGGAGTTTCCTCCTTGTTCTGGTGTCCACGAGTCATTCACTGTAGAGAGCACATTATAGGAGTCGCCTGTCTGTTCAAGACGTCTGCCAAGAGCATTGTAGAGTTTGCCTCCATAACTTCCAGAGAACACGACAGAGGCATCAAAACGGCGGTAAGTGAACTGAGAACCAAATCCATAGGTAAGTTTCGGCTGGATACTACCAAGGATCTGTCGGTCATTGCCGTCTATTCGGTGATCGTCATTCGTATCCACAAACTTCACATCACCAGGCTTAGGGGTGATTCCATTCACCGTAGGAAGTGCTGATACATCCTCATCCTGCTGCACTATGCCAGCAAACTGCAAGCCGTAGAAAGAGCCCAATGCTTCACCCTTGCGGAGAATCTGCTGGTTCTGAGCACCCTGAATAACATTGTTGGTAGAGCCCATTGCAGTAATCTCATTGTGGTTGTGAGCCACATTGGCTGAGGCAGTCCAGTTGAGACGTCGGTTCTTCACGAGCACACCATTCACTGCTAATTCAATACCTTTGTTTTCTACATTGCCCACATTCTGCAACTGACTGCTCACACCAGAGGCAAAACCCACGGGCACATTGAGCAAGAGGTCGCTGGTCTTCTTATAATATAGATCCAGCACGAGGTCAAGACGTCCGCCGAAAAGACCGAGGTCTACACCTGCATTGTAGCTGGCTGTAGTCTCCCACTTGAGGTTAGAGTTGGCCGAGTTTTCCTTGGTATAGCTGGACGAACCACCATAAGAGCCTGTGCTGTAGGAAGTAGAAAAAGCATAGTCTGAAATTTCCTGATTGCCTACCACGCCTGCTGTCAGACGGAACTTCAGATAGTCCAGATTCTTGGCTCTCTGTAAGAATCCCTCCTTGTCAATATTCCAAGAGAGACCAAGCGAGGGGAAGTAGCCCCAGCGATGATTCTTGGCAAAACGACTGGAATGGTCTGCACGAAAAGTGGCAGTAGCATTATAGCGATTGAACAGAGTATAGTTGGCACGTGCAATGATAGAACTGAGCGATGATTCGCTGATTCCGTTGCGAGGAGTATATACACCTGATCCATCACCGAGGTTATACTGCTTGAGTGTCTCATTGGTGAAGTGATTGGTGCGAATATTGCTGAAAGTGGAAGTAGTGTTTTGACGAGTAAAGCCCACAAGCGCATCCACATGATGATTATCATTGACATCCTTATTATAGGTGGCTGTATATTCCTGCTGCCACACATCTGTCTGGCGATGACCCACTCCTCCTATACCCTGAGTGGCAAGTCCCAGAGAGGTGTAAGCACCAGAGAAATAGTTCTGTGTGAGCTTTTCCGAGTTGAGCCCCACTGTGGCTTTGAGTGTCACATCTCCTATCTTATAGCTTGCCCACACATTGGAGAGCAGATAGTTGTTGATATTTTCAGCCACACTTTCCTTGAGGTCATAGACAGGGTTGGCAGCATGGTCGCCGATGGCGAAATAAGCGTACTCGTAAGGATTGGTGAAGTTATAAGAGCCGTCTGCATTGTAGATGCTCACAACAGGAGGCATCAGAAGCGCATAAACAAAACTATTGGTGATGCCAGCGGAGAATGGCGAGGAGTTATACACTTGCTCTTCTGTAGTTGTAAGCCCCGACTGCTTGCTGCGGCCATAAGTGGCATTCACACCAAACTTGAGGTCTTTTAGTAAATCCCACTCCACATTAGTGTGGAAATTATAACGCTGAAAGCCTGAGTTGATCACCACACCGTCCTGATCCGTATAGTTGGCAGAGAAGGCATAGCGACTCTTCTCCCCTGCTCCATTGATGCTCAATTCGTGTGTCTGCTGAAAAGCATCACGAAGCACAGCATCCTGCCAGTCTGTTCCCTTGCCGAGGGTGGCAATCTGCTCATCGGTATAGCCCGCCTTGTTGGAGAAATAGTCCTTCTGATACTGAGCCCAGTCTGAAGCACCTAAGAGTTTGAGTTTCTTAGACACTGTATGCACGCCTGCGCTGAAGTTATAATTGATGTGGGCATTCTTGTCACCCTTCTTCCCCTTCTTGGTAGTAACAAGAATGACACCATTAGCACCACGTGAACCATAGATGGCTGTAGCTGAGATGTCTTTCAACACCTCAATACTCTCAATGTCATTAGGGTTGATAGTGGCAAGAGGGTTCAATCCACTCTCTATAGCACCCAAGCCTGTACCTGAGGCGGAGGCATCCTTAAAGTAGATGAAGCCATCCACCACATAGAGGGGTTCATTACTGGCATTGACAGAATTGCCACCACGAATGCGGATGCTGCTGGCTGCACCTGGCTGACCACTCGATGCTGTGACCTGAAGACCTGCCACCTGTCCACTCAAAGCACCATCAAGCGTGGCAGAACTGCTGTTCTCAAATACATCTGCTTTCACTGTAGTGACAGAACCTGTGAGTTGTGTGCGTGACTGCGAGCCATAGCCCACAACTACCACATCATTGAGCAGAGATTGCTTTTCTGTGAGTTGGATATTCACTTCCTCCTCATCATCATACACTGTGAGGAGTTGTGGCTTATAACCCGAAAAAGAAATGCTGAGTTTGGCAGGAAGAGACTTCAAGTCAATCCTGAATTCTCCCTCAAGGTTGGTGACCACGCCCTTGCTCTTATCAGCAGTGGAAACAGTTGCACCTATAATGGTCTCGCCTGTGCGAGAGTCGGTTACTTTACCAGTAATCGTTTGGGCTACAGCAGGCAACCATGCCAAACTGTTGAGCACTCCAATAATCAATAATCTATTTATCATGATGAAGTAGAAGTTTTTTGTATATGGGGCGATATTGCCCTAAAGGGGGAAATGCTTCAACAAGTGAGATTTCCATTACGTAATTAAAAATGCTTTATCTTTGTGCAAGTGTCTTGAGCTGTGCCTGTATCTCACTCTCTGTAAGCCTGAGGAATCCCTGCTGATGGTTGAACTGCTGACCGTTGCTCACCACCCATTCCAGAAAGAGTTCTGCCTTTGGGTTGAGTCTATGATAGGTAAATCCAAAGGTCTCCACAGGAATGACATCCGTCTGCTGCTGCTCGAGTGCCTGAAGAGCCACATCGAGATTGCCCTGTTGAAGAGCATCTGACACTTCTCCCTTCACCTTGAGAGGAAGAATAGCCAAATCGTTCTTCAACTGACGAGACTGAATATCATACAAGTATGCTACATTATTAAATGTAAGACTCTGCTTGTCCTCGCTGATGGCATTGAGCAAATAAAGATCATCGCCCAATATTTTGTTGCCACGAAGTTCTGAAGTGTGAAAGCCAAAGTGGTCGGCAAACACTATAGATGCACTGCTGGCATTTGCGCCTGAATAGACTGTGAGGCGTTCACGAAGTTTGCCAGCCTTACCACTATTAGCCTCATCCTCCTCATCAAGTTCCTCATCGAGACTGGAGAAGTAGAGTTTCTTCAGGTCATTCTTACTCCAACCTTTAGACTGCAGTTCGGAGAGAAGCGGATTTGCAGAAGAAGTGACTGGCAGGATTGCGTATCTTCCCACATAAGTGACTGCCTTTCCTTCCACCTTATTATTCACATACTCAAGATCTGCGTTGTCACTTTGCTTAGAGGTCACTGCAATCTTCAGGTCTTCATGCTGTTTCATATATTCATCTGCCCAAGCCTGCACCAGCATCTTGCTTGCCCTGCTTGTCTTCACTGTGATGGTACTTGCCTGTGCTTCGGTCTGTGTTGGCTCTGCAGCCACCACTGTAGCAGTTCCTAAAAACCATGCTGCCACGATCCATGTAATCATCTTTTTCATCTTATATATAATGTATATTTGAGTTGATAATCTTTTATCCTTCACTTTCTCTTGAATTTCGAGTGCAAAGTTACGACCATTCCTCTGCCTACAGAATACCCTTGTTGGGCGATATTGATACCATAGATATGGTAGAAAAGTGCTCAAACAGAAAAAACACACTGGCAAAACGTCTTGAATAGATTTATTTTCCAAGAAGAAGCTTTCAGTTTGGATGGAAAATGGATTTTTCCGTACCTTTGCGACATCAATCATTAAAATAGTCACAAAGACATGCCAAAAAACTTCAAACAACAAACGATTGCAATCGACACGCCCTTTGGAAGAAAAGACCCATATGGCTCTATCAGCATGCCCATATATCATACAGCAGCCTATGAATTTGAGACAGCAGCCGACATGACTGATGCCTTTACGGGGCGAGTGTTGGCCCCCGACTATTCTCGTGTGATGAATCCCACCGTCACCTATCTGGAGGACAAAGTCAAGACACTCACTGAGGCAAAGAACGTGTTTGCCTTCAATAGCGGCATGTCTGCTATCAGCAATGTGCTACTGGCTGTGAGTAGTGCAGGAAAGAATATAGTGACGAGCCGCCATCTCTTTGGCAACAGTTTTTCTCTCATCAACAAAACCTTGAAGCGTTTTGGTGTGGAGGCGCACATCTGTGACCTCACCAATCTGGAAGCAGTGGAACAAGCCGTTGATAATAACACGTGTTGCATCTTTCTGGAGATTGTGACCAACCCACAGATGGAAGTGGCTGACCTCAAGGCGTTATCAGCAATAGCCCACCGTCATCACATTCCACTTATTGCTGATACTACCATGATCCCCTTTACCAAATTCTCAGCCAAGGAACTGGGGATGGATGTGGAGGTGGTCTCTTCCACCAAATACATCTCAGGCGGAGCAACATCACTGGGTGGACTGGTGATGGACTATGGCACTTTCCCCGAAGTGAATCGAGTGATTCGCTATGAGATGCTCTTCAATGTAGGTGGTTACATGACACCCCATGCCGCCTACATGCAGTCGCTAGGATTAGAAACACTCGATGCACGCTATCGTGTACAGTCACAAAACGCCTACTGGCTGGCCAATAAAATTGAGAGCCTCGGATGCATCAACGTCAATTCTTTGGCACTCGACAGCCACCCATTCCACGAGATGGCAAAAACACAGTTTGGTGACACCTATGGAGCTATGTTCACCATTGATTTAGCATCAGAAGAGGCCTGTAGTGACTTTATCAATCGCCTTCAACTCATTCGCAGAGCCACCAATCTCTTTGACAACAAGACATTGGCAATTCATCCTTATTCCACCATCTTTGGCAATTTCTCCCCAAAGGAGAAAGCCGAGATGGATGTGCTTCCAACAACGGTGCGTCTATCCATAGGACTGGAAGATGTGGAAGACATTTTCAATGATATTACACAGGCCTTAGACATATAGCCAACAACTTTAAGGCAACAAAAAGCAATATGAAGTTTTTTGTATCGTGCCTGTATCGGTCTGTGAAGATAGTGCAGGACACTGTTTTTTATAATAATATGGTAAACCCAACTCGCTCTCTAACAGCAACACACAAAAAAGATTATTATGAGATTTCTACTTGCAGACAATCAAGACATCACTCGCTACGGCTTTCATCATCTCCTCCACACCCTTCCCCATGAAGGAGAACCGCTTGAAGCCATCGACATACACACACGCAGTGAACTCATCAGTCAGTTGAAGAACGATGAGCATGCCATTGTAGTGCTTGACTATTCTCTCTTCGACATCAACAGCGTGGATGAGTTGCTCAACATCTCTGGGCGCTATCCCAAGGCTCGTTGGATTCTCTTCTCCGATAACCCTGCCGAGAGCTTCATCCGTCGTTTGGCTGTCGAACAAAACATGAGCATTGTGCTCAAGGATAGCAATGCGCAGGAACTTCTTCTCGCCATACGCTACAACCTGAAAGGCGATCGCTTCCTCTGCCACAACATCACCAATCTCCTGCTCTCCGCCCCTACCCAGAGGGAGGGTCTGCACGAGCGTCTCACAGCCACCGAGATAGAGGTGCTCAAACTCATTGCTCAAGGCAAGTCGGTGAAAGAGATTGCCGCCGAACGCATATCAAGCATCCACACCATTACAACCCACAAGAAGAATCTCTTCCGCAAACTGAACATCAACACTATCTATGAGGCCACCCGCTATGCTATCAAGGCTGGGCTGGTAGATTTGGTGGAATACTATATTTAAATTTCTCTTTCTATAAAACTCACAACACATGAATTTTGACACTATCCTCAATAGAAGGGACAGCGATTGTCTCAAGTATGGAGTGCTTCAGGAACGCTGGGGCAGAACAGACCTACTTCCTCTCTGGGTTGCAGACATGGATTTTGCCACCCCTGACTTCATCCTTCAGACACTGCGCCAGCGTTTTGACCACCCTGTGTTGGGCTACACCAGCCAGCATCCCGATTGGAGACCCTCCATCATCGAATGGCAGAAGAAGCATCATGATTATCAAGTGCAACCCAACGAACTCATCTTCATTCCAGGCATTGTGAGAGGCATCGCCTTTGCACTACAGACCTTTACAGCACCAGGTGACAAGGTGATGGTCTTTGCTCCTGTCTATCACCCCTTCTTTCTGGTCACTGAACACAATGGAAGGGAAGTCGTCCGTCACCCCTTAGTACTGACAGAAGAAAACCGCTACGAGTTGGACTTCAATCTCTTGAGAGAGCAGTTGAAGAGTGTAAAAGTTCTCGTACTCAGCAATCCCCATAATCCAGGCGGTCGTGTGTGGAGTGCCGAGGAATTGCGCCAGATTGCCCATCTCTGTCATGAGAGTGGCACGCTCGTAATCAGTGACGAAATCCATGCCGACCTGACATTTCATCCTTATCACCACACACCATTTGCCACTGTGAGCAAAGAGGCACGAGAGGGGAGCATTACATTTGGCTCGCCCAGCAAGGCATTCAACTGTCCTGGTATCATATCCAGCTACAGCATCATCCACAATGACCTTATTCGCAGGAAATTCAGAGCCTATCTCTCGGCGAGTGAACTCAACGAGGGCAATATGTTTGCACAACTCACCACGGTGTCTGCCTATCGTTTGGGAGAGGAATGGCTTGGTGAAGTCAAGGCATACATAGCCGACAACATCCGCTTTGTGGAACAGTATCTGAGTGAGAACATTCCACAAATCAAGCCTATGCACCCAGAGGCAAGTTACCTCATCTATCTCAACTGTCGAGCGCTCGAACTCACCCACGAGGCTCTTCTTGACCTCTTTATCGACAAGGCTCATCTTGCGCTCGACGATGGTCAGAAGTTTGGTCCAGAGGGCACAGGATTCATGCGTCTCAACGTGGCAACCCCTCGCAGCATTCTTGAACAGGCACTCCATCAACTGAAAAATGCCCTTTCCTCCATGTGAGCCTGATGAACTCAGAACAAGGAAGAGGCATGGTCTTTTTAACCAAGCGTGAGTTTCTTCTGTTGAACCCACGTGATTCTTGCACACAAACTCCATCCTGCAATCAAGAGGTGCTCTTACATTCACATCCAATTGACATGAAATAATAAGAAAAAGAACTCTTTAGAGGCAAACTTCACCCCCTCATAATCCTGCGAGCCTTCGAGATGCCTTCGAGATGAGTCTTAGATAATCCCACCACCTTTTTTGGGGTGACATAAGGTTTTCTTTTTATGTCATGAAGAGAAGTGAGGGCAAGATGAAGGATGAGACAGATGCGGACACTTCATGCCAGCAATGTCTATTGGGTGAATTTCATTTCCATGTGTAAGAACCCTGACACATGACGAGAGGCATCAGACGCTATCCACCAACCAATTGGCATAAAGATAACGTGAGTTCGACGTAAGCCCTACGCAATGAGTCTGCTTTTGTCAATGATTTCAATGTTCATTTCCGGCTTCTTAGGCAGCAGGTTATAGGCAATAAGCCCGGCGAACAAGTTTGTGGCGA
>JAAYDO010000113.1 GCA_012729225.1 Bacteroidales bacterium
AATGCGGCTTCGTGGGTGCTTGTGACAGATTTTACATCAAAAAAGCGGCATAGAAAGAATCTTTCCATGCCGTGCCTGTAAAAAAACAAATAAGAGGATGTGCCTATTTTGACACACCCTCTTCTTTGTTTTCTTCTTACACGTTGAAAGATTCATCTCACAACCCATCTTTGTGCTTTACATCTTCTCGTTCTTCTTCATTATTTCACAGCCCACTCAAAAACTCCGGCACTATATTCTCCTTGAACAATTTCAAGTTTCATGGCAGTTGTCTTGATAGGTTCAAAATTGACGATGTTGGGAGCACCTTTCACCACACCGTATTCGGAAGGGTTCTGCACTTCTGCCCAATCACCTGAAACTGTCTTATAGTAGAGTTTCCAACTATCTGGCACACGGCAGCCACCCCAAGGACCATCGTCAAACCAATAGACTGTAGAGGTGCTGACTGTCTCAGGCTGTGCGAACTCGTAGGCAAGCCACTCGGTGCTCTGCTTAGCAGGCCACCAGTGCGTGTAGGGTGCTGAACGATCGTTAGCATCTGCTGGCACAAGCCGGTCATTGATAGCAGAGAGAGCAGGCAAGCCACGCTTGCTGGCAGTGATCTTACTTTCAGAAGCAATGGATGCAGGCAGGGCAGGAGTGGTGGCATTGAGGTCTTGAGGAATCCAAACAGTCATCTTGCCTGGACCACGATGAGCCCAAGCATAATAAGGTATCAAGACCAGACGCTCATCTTCTGTGTGCAATTTGCCTTGCTTATCGAAATGAAGGGTCTGGGCATCAGTGGTGAGGGTCTGCACTGTGGTGTGTGCAATCTCTTTAGTACCCTGCTGGAACTGTGGTTCTTGATTGATGAGCACCGATAGCACATCACACTGGTTGTCAGGCCATTCAGCACAATAAACAATAGGACCACGCTCTACAGCCACACGTCCCTTGTCGGCTGCCACCTGGCCATTGGCACGCACAATGCGTGGCTCCATGTCAAAATGAATGTCAATCCTGTCTCCTTTCTTCCAGTTACGATCAATGATGAAATATCCCTTATCAAGCGTGCCCTCCACAGGCTGACCATTCACTTGGATGGTATAGCCCAAACGCTTGCCATCAGCATAAGTATAGAGGTTGCTTGGCACGACTTCGCCTCTCACCCATCCAGGAATACGGATATTGAGAGCATATCTGCCAGCTCCACCATCTATACGAATGGCGACATCGCCATTCCAAGGATAACGGGTCTCTTGAGTGAGGGTCACATCTTTCTGCCCCACCTTCACCTTCACTGTGTTGGAATTGAAGAGATTGACATAAAGAGAATGATCCTTCACTGCGTAGATGTATTGTGGCAAGGAAGGAACGAAACGAGCAGCATTGGAAGGACAGCAAGCGCAACCAAACCAAGCCTGACGCTGATGCTGGCCAATACTCTGCAGTGGGTTAGGATAGAAGAAAGAGCCTCCATCAATCGAGATACCTGAAATGACACCATTGTAGAGCGAACGCTCAAGGGCATCGTAGTATTTGCTATCGCCATGCAGAAGGAAGAGGCGATAGTTGAGATACACTTGGGCAATGGCTGCGCAGGTTTCGCAGTAGGCACTCATATTGGGCAGTTCATAGTTTGCACCAAAGGCTTCTCCACTGGCTGTTGCGCCCACACCACCTGTGATATAAAATTTCTTAGACACGATATTGTCCCAGATGCGGTCAATAGCCTCAATATAACGCTTGTCGCCTGTAAGGGCAGCCACATCAGCCATACCTGCATACATATATCCAGCACGCACGGCATGCCCCACCGCCTCATCCTGTTCCAACACAGGCTTGTGGCTCTGGCTGTAATCGCTCAAACTGTGGAAATAGCCACCTGCATCGTAGAGACCATCACGCGTCTGCTTCCACGACGCATCACGCTTTCCACGCTGGTCGAGGAAGAATTTAGCTTGATCAAGATATTTCTTGTCACCTGTGGCAATGTAGAGTTTGGCAAGTCCCATCTCCGCAATCTGATGCCCCGGCACCACACTGGCTTGTCCTGGCCTGTTGCCTATTTCCCTACACACACAATCAGCATATCTGATAGCCACATTGAGGAAATTCTTTTTGCCCGTGGCATAATAATGAGCCACAGCCGCCTCGCAGAGATGACCAAGATTGTAGAACTCATGACTGAGATCTTCCACACGTTCCCAACGCTTACCACCTGCCCACTCGTGAGGATGCTGAGGATTCTGGGTGCGAGAGGTGAAAAGATAGCCATCAGGCTCCTGACCAGAGGCTATCACAGCAATCACACTGTCCACATAGCGGTCAAGTCGTCCGCCCTTAAACTTTGCATTGGGATAGGTGTGCAAGAGATAACTCGCACCCTCAATGGTCTTATAGGGGTCGGTATCATCAAAAGAGTAAGTACCACTCTTGATGGTGAAAACCTTGCTGGGGTCTTTGATGTGCTGAGCCGCATTGCTGAAATTGGTGTAGCGCCCTGTCTCCTCATTCTTGGAGAAGGCAAGTGGAATCGTCACATCTTGGCTGGCCTGCAGGCGTTGTCCCCAAAAGGTGTTCTGGACTACCTTCACCTTGGTGAAAGGCACTTGAGTGATGGGATAGCCTCCGTTCTTATCTTGGGCCACCAAACTGGCAGCAGAGAACGCTGCGAAAGTCAAAACAATAAGTCTCTTCATTCATTCATTAGTTTTAGTAAATAGAGTTAGTTAGTAGTTTATTTGCATTTTGATAAAGCATGATGCAAAGATAGCATTTTCTTTTCTACCTGCCTAAAAAGCAAGCAACAAAACAGAGGATTTGAAAGGAATAAACAGAAATATACACAAACTTATCTATGGTTGATGCTATATTTAGGTGTTTTTCGCATTCTATGACATGGAAATTTGGTCAAAATGAAAATAAAACGTAACTTTGCACTCTCAAAATGATAGCAATATCCCAAATATTGCTATCTAAAGAATGTCAATTAGGTTTATTTAAGCATAATTAAGTAAAAGTATAACACACATAAACAATATAGGCTTATGGCAGAAACATTGGAAGTAAAAGAATTGGCCGAAGTAGCGGTTCGATTTTCAGGTGATTCTGGCGACGGCATGCAGCTGGCCGGAAACATCTTCTCTACAGTGTCAGCAACTGTAGGTAACAGTATCAGTACTTTCCCAGACTATCCAGCCGACATCCGCGCCCCACAAGGCTCACTGACAGGTGTGAGCGGTTTTCAGGTACATATTGGCGCAAATATGGTCTATACTCCAGGCGACAAATGCGATGTGCTTGTTGCCATGAATGCAGCAGCACTGAAGACTCAATACAAGTATGCCAAGCCTGGAGCAGCCATCATCATCGACACAGACTCATTTGGTGCCGCCGACTTGAAGAAGGCCGCATTTGCCACAGAAGACTATCTCGGCGAGATGGGCATTGATCCCGACCGCGTGATTGCTTGTCCTATCACCCAGATGGTGAAGGATTGTCTGGCAGATTCAGGCATGGATGTTAAAGCCATGCTGAAGTGTCGCAACATGTTTGCTCTCGGACTTGTCTGCTGGCTCTTCGACCGCGACCTCGACATCGCCTTCAACTTCCTCAAGGAGAAATTTGCCAAGAAACCAGATGTGGCAGAAGCCAACATCAAGGTGATTCAGGCTGGTTATGACTATGGTCACAACACACATAGCTCTGTAGCAAATGTATATCGCATTGAGACAAAGAAGAAAGTGCCAGGACGCTACATGGACATTACAGGAAACAAGGCAACGGCTTATGGCTTTATTGCTGCCGCAGAGAAGGCTGGCTTGAAACTGTATCTGGGCTCTTACCCCATCACCCCAGCCACTGATGTGCTCCACGAACTCTCAAAGCACAAGTCGCTTGGTGTGACCACTGTGCAGTGTGAAGACGAGATTGCAGGATGTGCATCAGCAGTGGGTGCTTCCTTTGCAGGCGCTTTAGGTGTCACTTCCACTTCCGGACCTGGCATCTGCCTGAAGAGCGAGGCCATCAACCTTGCTGTGATCATGGAACTCCCTCTCGTGGTGCTCGATGTGCAGAGAGGTGGACCTGCCACAGGTCTTCCCACCAAGTCTGAGCAGACGGACCTCTTGCAGGCACTCTTCGGACGTAACGGTGAAAGCCCAATGCCTGTCATTGCTGCCGTTTCTCCTGTAGATTGCTTTGATGCTGCCTATGCTGCCTCAAAGATGGCTCTTGAGCACATGACCCCTGTCATCCTCATGACAGATGCCTATGTGGCAAATGGTTCTGCATCATTCAAACTTCCCAACTTGAACGACTACCCAGCCATCAATCCTCCATACGTGCCAGAAGAAATGAAGGAAAGCTGGACTCCTTATCTCCGCAATCCTGAGACTGGCGTACGCTACTGGGCTGTGCCTGGCAGAGAAGGATTCCACCACATCTTAGGTGGTCTGGAGAAAGACAACAAGACTGGTGCTATCTCTACAGACCCAGAGAACCACGACCTCATGACTCGCTTGCGTCAGGAAAAGATAGACAAGATTCAAGTGCCAGACCTCGAGGTGCTGGGCGACAAGGATGATGCAGACCTGCTCATCGTAGGCTTTGGCGGCACATTCGGTCACCTCCGCTCTGCTATGGACGAACTTCGTGCAGCAGGCAAGAAGGTGGCGATGGCTCAATTCAAATTCATCAATCCTCTGCCCAAGAACACTGCCGAGGTGCTTAAGAAATACAAGAAGGTGGTGGTTGCAGAACAGAACATGGGTCAGTTGGCAGGTTGGCTCCGCATGAAAGTGGACAACTTCACTCCATACCAGTTCAATCAGGTAAAGGGTCAGCCCTTCTTGGTGAGCGAACTCGTAGCAGCATTCAACGACATCATTAACAAATAAAAGAAAGGACATTCACTATGGCATATACAGCTCAAGATTTTAAGAAGGGACAGCCAAGATGGTGTCCTGGATGTGGCGACCACTTTTTCCTCGCCTCTCTCCACAAGGCAATGGCAGAGATTGGTGTTGCCCCTTGGAACACAGCAGTAATCTCAGGCATCGGATGTTCATCTCGTCTGCCTCACTACATGGCGACTTATGGCATGAACACGATTCACGGACGTGCAGCCGCTATCGCAACAGGCTGTAAGGTAACCAACCCTGATTTGACCGTTTGGCAAGTGAGTGGCGACGGTGATGGTCTCGCTATTGGCGGCAACCACTTCATCCACACCAACCGACGCAATATCAACCTCAACATCATCCTGCTCAACAACCGCATCTATGGTTTGACCAAGGGTCAGTACTCTCCTACCTCTCCACGTGGGTTTGTGTCTAAGTCCAGTCCTTACGGAACTGTGGAAGACCCATTCCGCCCTGCAGAACTCTGCTTTGGTGCTCGTGGACACTTCTTTGCTCGTGCCGTGGCCACCGACGCCCCTGGCACTATAGAGGTGCTCAAGGCTGCCTACCACCACAAGGGCACAGCCGTGTGTGAGATTCTGCAAAACTGTGTGATCTTCAACAATGGCACTCACGATGCAGTCTCTTCAAAGGAAGGACGCGCGAAGAACGCCATCTATGTAGAGCATGGAAAGCCCCTCATCTTTGGTGAGAACAATGAGTTTGGACTCATGCAGGAGGGCTTTGGCCTGAAGATTGTGAAGATAGGTGAGAATGGCATCACAGAGAAGGACATTCTCGTGCACGATGCTCACTGCGAGGACAACACACTCCAGCTCAAGCTGGCACTTATGGGCAACGGAGACGGATTCCCCGTGGCACTCGGTGTGATTCGTGATGTGGACGCTCCTACCTACGATGATAGTGTCACTGCACAGATTGAAGAGGTCAAAGCAGCCAAGAAGTATCACAACTTTGCCGAACTGCTTGAGACAAACGACATCTGGGAGGTGAAATGACCCGACAGATAGAATTCACACTTGAAGCAAGAAGCCGAGGCTTCCATCTCATCACTGGAGAGGTGATGCGTCATCTGCCGCAGCCACTGCCTAAGATGGGATTGCTTCACCTCTTTATCAAGCACACCTCCTGTGCGCTCTCCATCAATGAGAACGCCGACCCTGATGTGAGACACGACATGGCTCAAATCATGAACCGGCTGGTGAAGGAGAATGAACCATATTATCAGCACACTCTGGAGGGAAGTGATGATATGCCAGCACATGCCAAATGCAGTCTCTTCGGCACAGATTTAACCCTTCCCATCTCAAATGGACGATTGAATCTCGGCACTTGGCAAGGCATTTATCTCTGTGAATTTCGTGACTACGGAGGTTCAAGAAGAATCGTAGCCACCATCATGGAATAAAAAAAAGACAAGAGCAAAGGCAACAGATAAAGAGAACAAAAAATAACAAGAAAGACCAGTGTCGCTGTATGAAGACACTGGTCTTTCTTTTTGTCATTCACTCTTTAACGTCATGATTTCGCATGTCTAGAAATGTGAATTGTCAAGCCTTGCGTGCACACACGTATCTTCATTGAAAAGAAAAGGCTGAAAGCAGCCTTCTTCATGCCCGAACGAACAATGGTTCAATGGCAAACGAACAATGCTGCATGTGCCAATGAACAATGGTTCAAGTGCCAACGAACCATTGTTCGTTGGCACTTGAACCATGCGTGCATTTTTCCACATGAAAGGAAGGAGCATTATTGAAAAACCGATAGTTTCCTGAAGATGCCACACCCCTCGGTTAGATTGACCCCTATGCAAGGGTGTTCTCTTGCTAATATTCCGTCTTCTGCTTGATGAATGTGCCGTTGTTGAGCTCTGCCACAGCCTCACGAAGCTCGCCTTGCGTATTCATCACGATAGGACCATACCATGCAATCGGCTCTTCTGTTGGAGGAGCGGACATGAGCATCACCTCAGCACCATGCGCACCAGCCTGAATCGTCACAGTGTCGCCATCTACCAGACGTGCCGCAGTCTTCTCCTTCACTTGCGTGCCGTTGCTCACCACATCGCCCTTGAGGGTGAAGATCATGACCGTATTGTCCTTCTTCACATCCAGTGTGACACTGGCATCAGACTCTAAGTGTATGTCATAATAATCAAGTGGGAGATACTTGCCTTGCCACCCCTTATGCCCCAGGTATTCGCCTGTGAGCAGACGAAGTTTACCGCCCTCCAATGGAAACTCCTGAATCTCATCACGTGTGATACCATGATAGGCAGGTGCAGCCTTCATCTTTGCATCCTTCGGCAAATTAAGCCAGAGCTGAAGACCTAAGAGACTCTCACCCGCAGGCATCTCTGAATGAAATGCACCCGAGCCAGCCGTGAGCCACTGTGCCTCGCCGTCGCCAATGGTCTGTTTAGTGCCTAAATGATCCCGGTGAGTCATGCGACCCTTAGCGATGAAACTTACCGTCTCAATTCCTCTATGAGGATGGGTTGGGAATCCCCTTTCATAATCCTTGGGATTACTGCTGTCGAATGAGTCGAGCATCAGGAAAGGGTCAAAATTATACACATTGTCATGCCCCAACACACGAACCAACTTGACTCCGGCTCCGTCTTGAGCATCAAAGCCCTGAACCTTCTCTATTACTTTTCTTACTTTCATTTCTATTTTCCTTTCTATTTTCCTTGATGATATTTATTCTTGCATCCATCACCTACAAAGCATCTGCCAAACTTCAAAAAGATGAAAATATTTCAGTCGTGCACGACTGACAGGTCTTTCTGGCACAAACAGTAGATAGATTTGCAAAGATAAATAGTTTGTCGAAAAAACAAATGATTTTAGATTGCTTTCATAGCACCGTGGCAGGAAAAAGAACTTGTTTATTTTGTATTGTATATGATTTGCAGTATTTTTGCATGGAAATTCAGAAGTATTCAATTATATATGGTTATAGCACCGCAACAACTCGACGACGAGGTGAGCTTCAAGCTATACACACTCAACAGGCTTATTCAGCAAACCTATCAAGCATTTCTTTTGCCCCTGAACCTCACTTATCCTCAGTACCTCGTCATGAAGGTACTGATGGAGAAAGACAACGTTCCTGTTCATGTGATTTCCTCCCGACTAATGCTGGAGAGCAATACCGTCACTCCCCTTCTTCAACGCATGGAGAAGCAAGGGTTATTGACTCGTGCATTAAAATGTGAGGACCAACGTCAGCGAATCATCTCGCTTACTTGTCAAGGGAAAGACATGCGACATGATATTGAGCAGGTGTCTGTACTTGTAGCATCATCACTGGCAGAGATGGAGATGGATTGCACTCTGGCAAATGGCTTGGGTGGATTGCTCAGCGAATTTATCAAACGTATCCAATAAATAAATGATGGGGCTAAGGTTCATGATAAGACAGGCCGCTTAAGTAAGTCAATAGAAAAAGCCAAAGAATATTTTGCGAATATAATAAAAAATAATTCCGATAGTAAAGAATAACGACAAATTCAGATAGCATGTGTTAAAAGGCTTTCAGTACATACAAAGATTCTTGGATTTTTTGTATCTTTGTCACAGTTTCTTATTATATGTAATATGGTGTGTGCTGTACAACATGTATGGATCATTCAAAATCCATCAAGGGCAATGTGTCAATTTCTCTGAGAATACGAACCATTGAGACGGAATCCTTAGAACAGATAGTAGGCTCAGTTATAATGTACAGTTTAACATCAAAGAAACTTAAAGATAACGATTACAAAAGGTATTGGGAATAAGATATTTATGGCAAAGAACAGATACGGACAATATTTTACTATTAGTCTAATTGCGGATTTTATGGTGAAATTAATTTCCCATCCGAAAAATAGCAGGGTATTAGAACCATCTTGTGGTAAAGGTGTATTTCTAAATCATTTGGTTGAACGTGGGTTTAGTAATATCACTGCTTATGAAATTGATAAAAGTTTAGGGAGCAACTACGATTTTGTTAAATTTGAGAGTTTCTTGTCAGTGCCATTGGCAGAGAAATATGATGTGATTATAGGTAACCCACCTTATATTAGATGGAAGAACATAGAGCCTGAACTAAAGGAAGAACTGGAAAAGAATGTTTTATGGAATAAATATTTTAATAGCCTGTGTGACTACCTATTTATATTTATCCTCAAAAGCGTAGAACATCTTACAGAAGGCGGTGAGTTGATCTTTATCTGTACAGAATACTGGATGAATACTACTCATTCTGCATCATTAAGAAATTATATGTGCCAGAATGGCTATTTTGTTGAGATGTATCATTTCAAAGAAACTCCTTTGTTTGAAAAAGTAACAGCCTCCTTTGTGGTATTTAAGTATATAAAATCAAAGGAAAAGAAAAAATCCATCCAACTTTATAGATATCATAAGAAACGAGGGTTACCTACAGATAAAGAATTAGCAGATAGAAGTTGCTTTGATACCGTCTCTATTCCACATTTTAAGGAAAATAGCAGATGGATTTTGGCTACAGAAGAGGTACAAAACGAACTAAATCATTTTGAAAGTGCATGTATTAAACCAAGTACTACTTTCTTTGATATAGAGTTGTATCGTATAGGTGATTTCTGTGATATAGGTAATGGCATGGTATCTGGTTTGGATGCTGCTTTCCAGATAAAAGATACCTCGCATCTTAATAAGGATGAAGAAAAGTCTTTGATAACAGTGATGAAGGCCAAGGATTTGTGTGCTTACAAAAACAAATCCACAACAAAATATATCTTCATTCAAGAAGAAATCTCTAAAGAAGACTTTGAAGAGAAATGCCCACACTTTGTAGAACACTTTAAGCCAAATCTGGAAAAGTTGGCTCATAGATACTCCTATAATAGAAATATTCCTTACTGGGAATTTGTTTTTCCACGTAATCAAAAACTATTTGAACGCAAAGAAGCAAAAATCTTTATTCCTTGCAAAGAAAGAATTTCTAATAAAAACCATTTTAGATTCTGCTATGCTCCAGAAGGATTCTATCCCACCCAAGATGTAACTGCAATCTTTAAGAAGTCTGATACGAAGGAATCTATAGAATATATATTAGCATATCTTAACAATGCCAGGGTGTTTGATTGGCTATCATTAAACGGTATTGTCAAAGGGGCTATTGTGGAGTTTTCAGAAGCTCCTATTGCATCCATACCATTTAAACCTATCAACTGGAACTCTGAAGAAGAAGTGAGGCTACACAATAGCATCACAAAAGAAGTGGGCAAATATATAAAAGATGGCTCTGAAGATAGGATAGTAAACATTAACAAGTACTTTAAACAGTTATTCCATGAATAGTGTAGATTTTACCACGGTGGTTTCTTCAATGAAGAACCAAAAAGTAGATAGGCCTAATAGAGCATCTGTTGGCACTTTGTCTGGTCATGCCGCTGGTGAGCCTTTTGAGAAAAGTGTTTACCGTAAACTAAAGGAAATGTATCCTAATCGTATTTTTAAGCAGTATGAATATCTTAATGATATTTATTTAAAGCATCCTAAACATATCACAATAGAACAAAGATACGCTTTATTTAAATCGCCCACTGCATTATTTCTATTGAGTCGTGGTACTGAAGCCACTAAGAAGTGGTCACCTGAAAACATCTTTGAAGAAAAACAAAATGATACGGCAGATATCCTTTACTATCATGATGACTTCTACAACATCATAGATGTTAAAACCAGAAACAAAAGCAAAACTGCAATGCCACCTAATATTATTTCTGCATATAAGTTGGCTGAAATGTGTGCATTAATGATTGATAATGAAGAATATGAGAATATTAACATAGACTATCTGGAAATAGACTGGATAGAAGATGGTAATTATTTGAAATGCGTAGATGCACATCATGGAAATCTATTCAAGGCAAATCCAGAAACACTGTACATCAACTGGGCTGCTGCTATGCAAGTTCAATTTCACGTTTGTAATTTGGACCAATCTTGGGAAGGAACGAGAGAGGAATGGGCAAGATATTACTTAAAGGTGTTTGTAACTAGTGCTGAACACAGATGCCAGAAGATGCGTGAAATGTACATTATTCCATTCTTGAAGTATATAAAGGAAGACACATGCGTTGATTGCAAGCAAGAAAATACACAAAGACTGGACTAATCTAATGTGAGTTTGACGAATTCAGAAGATGAACAGCTGATTTCGATTGGTGTCTTTCGAAGTGCCTCTTTTATGTTCCTTTTTTTAAACGCCAGTGTCCGTTCGTCTTCTGCTTCAGCATAAGGCTACTCCCATCCCTCGAGAATCCGAAAAAGATGATTTATCTTCGTCTTTCTCTGCGTCATCAGCGAAGACTGAAAAGAATCATCAATGAAGCCTCTTTCCCTTTGACATGGCAAAGCAAGGGGTATTTTTATTATCATCATCAAAAGAAAAACTTGGCGGTCACTGTTTTCTATTCGTTTCTTGTCAGGGTTGTCTCGATTGTCTCAGTCTCGATCCTTCTGACATTCCCTGAAATGCCGATTCATATTTTGACTTTTTCGCCTCTTGTGTCAAAGTGCATATCTGGGGGATTGTGATTGAGACAATTGAGACAAATGATGCGGTCAATACACTCTCCCCATACTTCTGCAAGCCTTCGATATGCCTTCGAGAAGGCTTTGATAGGAGTCTGGGATAATTAACGTGAGTTTGATGACTTTTTACAGTATCAATGATACACGAACTTGCATCATGATAAAATGGATGCAGAGATGTTCACTCCATCTCACTGAGGTATTGGCAATAGATGCGGATGGATGTCTCAACCATGCGTACACAAGGTCTTTTCCTGTAGTATTCCTCTGTGCGCTCTTCTGGAGTAGCCACAATATGAATTTCAGGAATAGTGCCATCAGCCCTTTTCTTGTTCAGACCAAGAAGTTCCTTGCAGATAAGCGAACCTGTTTGAGACTTGAAATCAGATGCTAACCTCTGTACCACTTCATAGTTTTTCTTCTTTAGTTCAGGACTGGGATAATCGCCTTTCACCTCAAGACCTGCCAACATAAACATGCCACAAGCTGTTCCGCATGTTTCGCGCATGCGACCTATGCCTCCACCAAAAGAGCCTGATATATGGGCAGCAAAGGACTCTTCAAGCCTATATCTGTCAGCAAAAGCAAGGACTACTGACTGAGAACAATTATAGCCTTGTTTGAAGTAGTCCACGCCTTTAGTTACACGCTGTTCGATTTCTTCTGAAGTCATAAGGATTGAGAAAGAGTTTGGAAAATAATTTGCTTCTATTATATAACGTGAGTTCGACGAATTATAAGTCCTTGTAAATTTGGTGGTTAGCGAAAATTGTTGTAACTTTATAGTGTTGAAATACAAAGAATTACAAACAATAATCGCTATGATCACCGAGGACAAAGTTACGGAAATATTTTGTATTGCAGATGATTTCTGCAAGTTTTTTGA
>JAAYDO010000037.1 GCA_012729225.1 Bacteroidales bacterium
CAACAAAGTCCGCATACTAAAAAGAGCAAATAAAGGGGGAAATAAAGGTGCTTAATAGTAGTTTTTAGGGCAATCCCTATCATTTTTATGTCATATTTTTTGTTTAACTACAGAAGTTTTTATTTCTTTGCAATAATTAGAATTAGATATAGTTATGAAAATGAAAGGGGAAACTACTATTGTGATGTCACTACTTGTAGTGGTGATGACATTGATCGGGTGCAGTGAATATGATAATGGCTACACTCCGAAGGACATTGAATTTACGAGAGATTTCTCAAGAGAGTTCGGCACTTTTGATTATAATCAGGATTGGAACTTGGCTGAACGTGCCACGGTGAGCGTGGTGACTGATGTGAAGAAGGAACTGAAGATCTATGGAGAGAGGAATGGTGTTTGTAAGCAAGTGGGTCACTTCACAGAAGTGGAAGGTTTGCAAAAGTTGGCAGTCGATGTAGAGAAAGGCACACAATATATTATTGTGAACGATGGTGAGCATGCTTTGCGAACGGTGAAAAATGGTACTGTGTCGTTTGTAGATATGGTGGCATACGGTGGTGAAGCGAAAGCCACCCGTATTGCAGATAAGAACAGGAATCAGTATCAAGAGAATTATGGCGATATTCTTCCTGCTAAAATCACAGCGGAGGAGCAAGCCAAGGTGGTGGCAGAATTCAGCAAGAAGCGTGAAGGTGTTTATAACACAAAGGTGATAGAATGGGAAAATATCTTTATTCAGCAAGTGTATAAAGGAACGGCTCGCTACAGAGACGGAAATGGTGCAGAGATGTTAGGCAGTGGTCAAATGAATAGCATGCAGATGTACACGGTAGGTGGTCCTAACCAACTGAACAACAATATTGGTGGCACATTTGACCATGTGAATGACTTCAATACTGGTAGCAGTGGTGTTAATTTTGACGACATCAATGGCATGACCTATTTGCACGACATGAATTATAGAGGAGTGCCTACCCAGACCATTACAACCAACGGAAGTCAGGTGCAGTGGGTCAAGCAGTTTGCCTATCATAATTCCAATGACAACAATTTCCATGCTGAATACATCATACTTGAGATAGACGGAGCATATTATCTGGGCTTTGACTTCTATGCCAATGGCAGCAATCCTAATCAGCAGGTGCAGCGCGATTGGGTCTTTAATGACTGGATTGTGAAACTTTCCAAAGGAAAGGATACAGTTGTGCCTGTCGAGGAACTTGACGATGTGCCCCCTATAGCATGGATATTGGCTGGCGAAGACTTAGGCGGCAGTTTCGATGTGGACTACAACGATGTGGTCATCAAGGTGGAGTACTTGTCAGGCGAGGATAAGGCTTACATCACCCCAATGGCCGCTGGTGGCACTCTGGCAGACTACTTGTTCTTTGATGATGTTTGTATTGGAGAGATACATCAGCTCTTGGGTGCAGAAAAAGCAGTGAGTGGCACTTACATTCCTATGAATGTGGAAGGGAATGCCGTTGTCTATACTACTGAGCGAGTGGAGATCAGCGTGCCCACGACATGGCGGTTGTCTTTGAATGAAAGCAAAGACAACAATATGGGTGGATTCAACATTCGAGCATTGCCTTTAGGCACTGCCGCAATGGACAAGGTGGTGAGTGTGGGTGCGTTAGAGAGTGCATCCGTAACGGTGGTGAATGCGCCAACGCCAGGCAGTGCACCCTACATCCTCTGTGTGCCTTACACTTATTCATTGCTCAACACACCTGAGCCAGGCAAGAAGACCATCAAGGTGTGGGAATGGCCTGCGGAATTGAAGCGCATCAATAGCGCTTACAATAAATTCGCAGGCTGGGTGGAAAATCGCAACACTAATATTGATTGGTACATGTATCCTCAAAGCAATCTTGTGGTCAAGACCACTGCTTTTGTCGTTCAAGACTTCGGAGGTCAGATACAGGACATGACTGCAGAAGAGAATGGAGAAGAGCCTACCAATCCACAAGGCGGGAATGGACAATACCAATCAGTTCCTTCCAATTACATTGCAGAAGGGGCTCGTATTCCTTCCAGCTACTTTGCAGGGGCAACAACAAAAGTGAAGATAAAGATCACCACCAAGCAGTATAACGATTGGGGTTGCCAGCCTTCTCTTTATTGTGATAATCCATACGTAGGTCTCATCAATTATGAGTCAATGGCTTCTTCAACAACTCGTGAGTGGGTATTTACCGATGCAAACCTGATTGCTAATTTGAAGGCAAACGGTGTGCTTGTAAGAGGAAACAATCTTCAGTACATAGAATCTATCTCCATTGCAGTAGAATAGGAATGGCAAATTTACATATTCACCATGTCTATATTTCAGAGGCGACCCAGTAAGGTCGCCTCTTTTTGGTCTCATACCGTCCTCTTTTATCATATTTACGCATCAGTAAAAGCCGATTTATTCCTTTTTCGCCTCAAAACACAAAAATTCTTATAGGTTTTTTGTGTATGTAAAAAGGGAGTACTATATTTGCAAAGAAATGTTATATATAATTATGTACGCAACGTACACTAATCTTATGAGGTTCTATAATATGAGAGTCAAAACAACACGAACAATGATGCTGTCACTGTCTGTAGTGACAATCGCCCTTGTGGGTTGTAGCGAATACGATAATGGATTTGATAGTAAGCGAATGAAGTTCTCCAGCGACTTTACTCGTGAGATAGGTTCTTTTGACTCCCGGCAGGATTGGAACATGTCTGAAAGGGCATCGGTGACTGTCATTACTTCTGCTCGCAAAAACATCAACATCTATCTTGATCAGAATGGTTCTTTCAAGCAGGTGGGACGATTTAATGCTGTGGAAGGAGTGCAACTCTTGACCTTTGACTCAGAGAAGGATGTGGATAAGATTGTGGTGAGTGATGGTGAGAATGCCATGCGAACAGTGGTAGGCGGAAGCGTTTCGTTTGATGATATGATCTCATCAGACGGCAACATCGTGGCGACTCGTGCACATGATGTGAACCGCAATGAGTGGGAAAGCAAATACATCATCCCTGCTCCTATCTCCGACACCCAAAGAAACAAGGTGCTTGAGGAGTTTAGCAAGCCCTATTATGGTGCGGTCAATACAACGGTGATTCCTTGGGACAAGATTTTCATACAACAAGTTTACAAAGGTCTTAGCGAATATAAGGATGGAAATGGAACTTCTGTCGGCAAGGGCAGTGACCTGACCACATGAATCATCTCTCTATATATAATAAGAATATAGCAGAAGGCATGCTCAATGATATAGGAAACCACTTTGAACATGTCAGTGACTTCAACACAGCCAGTCAGAATTCAGGTTATAACAACATTCAGGACCTGACATTGATGATAGACCTTAACTCTGCTGATGTGCCTACTCAGCGCATCAAAAATGTGGATGGAGTGGATGTTGATTGGGTCAAACAGTTTGCTTACCATAATTCCACAGACAATGCGTATCATGCTGAATACATCCTGCGCAAGATTGATGGAGAACTTTATCTCGGCTTCGACTTCTATGCAGTTCCTCCAGCAGGTCAGGAGGCGAATAAAAACATGAGTGTGAAGCGTGATTGGGTCTTCAATGACTGGATTATCAAACTCAACAAGGCTACAGATGCCATAGTGGCTACTGAAGCCCTTGACAAGACTGAACTTTCAGGATGGATATTGGCTGCTGAAGACTTGGGCGGAGATTTTGATGTGGACTACAATGATGTGGTGGTGAGAATAGAGCACGTTTCAGGTGACAACACAGCCTATATCACTCCTCTTGCTGCTGGTGGCACACTGGCTTCCTACCTCTTCTTTGGCACTACATGCGTGGGCGAGATCCATCAGCTTCTGGGTGCAAGCCCTGCTGTCAGCGGTCGTTATCAGCCCATTAATATAGAAGCAGGCAAGCCCATTCGTTTTGGGCAGAAAAGAAGTGTCACTGTGGGTGCAGACTGGACTATCTCTTCTGATGAAAGCAAAACAGGCAATATGGGTGGATTCTCCATCAAGGTCTTGCCTTTAGGTGCTCCTGCCCAACCCATGCGACTCAATGACTTTGACGAGGCATTTGACAACAGCACGGTTGTGAGTGCTCCAGAAAGAGGAAGCGCACCTTATATCATTTGTATTCCTTACTCTTACACCTTGCCAAACACCCCTCAAAACGGTCAGAAGACTACCAAAGTCTGGGCTTGGCCAAACGAGAATCTGCGCATTTCAAAGGCGTATGCAGATTTCGACGGATGGGTGCTTAACCGTAAGGCCAATAAGAAGTGGTATGCAAAGCCCGTCTCAGCAATGACTTTTGAGACAGATGCGATAGCCTCTCAACATCTTCAGGGGTCATCAACTCAGTCCATGACAGAAGAGGAAAACAAAGCAATGGCAGACCTTGTCAATGCACTTCCTGCTTTTGAGAACCCAAGTCCGGTAGAGGCTCCTATAGAGATAGCTCCAGAAGAGCCACAGGAAGAGGGGCCATATATGATCCTTGGTGATAAGGCCATCAAGTCAGGTGCTAAGCGACTCGGTTTAAGCCGAAGGACAGAGTACAAACTTGAATTCCGCAAAGACAACGCTACTGGAAAGATAGATGTTTACTATAGAGGCACTCTTGTGAAATCAAATGCAAAGGAAATCACTGTCAGCTGGTTTAATAATTATACAGGTATCTTTTTTAGAACTGCCCAAGCCATTACTGTCAGGTCAAATGGTGGAGAGTACAACATGACAATCCCTGCTTCATTGGAGGGCTCATGCCGAATCACCGACTTAGACCGCTTCAAGATGTATCAAGAGCGTGCCATCTATTTCATGTCAAACAATGGCGGTGCAATGTACATGTCGGTCAAGTAACTTTCACATAGATATTCCAACCTATATGTAAATATGTAGAGTGGGGCAGTCCTAAACGGTTGCCCCACTTTTATTTGGTTCATCCGACAAATGCATAGTTAATCAACAAATAAATGAATAATAAGAAAGATAGCTAAGATAAAATCACTACCTTTGGTTACCCCTAACTAAAGCATAGTAATATGAATCCCAGCTATCTGTATCACGCCTTTGGTGTCCGCCACCAAGAATGTACCAAAACTGGGTACAAAGGTAATCAAAATATTCATTATATTCAGACACGTAAGGATGAATTGTGCTGTCCGGAATGCAAAAGTCGTAAGATTATCCGTTCTGGCAGCACATACAGGGATATACGGAGTGTTCCCGTTGGCCATAGAGAAACAATTCTGCGAATGAAGGTACAGCGTATAGAATGCAAGTCATGTGGTTGCATCCGCCAGGAGAAGATCCATTTTGTGACAGGCAAGCGAAGCTACACGAACAAGTTTGCCCGCTACGTCGTTGACTTATCCCGCATAGGCACTATCAAGGATGTTGCACTGTTCTTGAACATCTCATGGGATACGGTCAAGGACATCCAGAAGCGGTATCTCCAGCGTCATTACGGCAATCCGGACCTGAGCAAGCTTGAGTATATAGGAATAGATGAGTTCGCCGTGCGCAAGGGGCATGTCTATAAGACAATCGTGGCGGATCTTCTGACAGGACAAGTTGTGTACGCAGGAGACGGGAAAGGTGCCGATGCACTTGAGAAGTTCTGGAAGAAGGCACGCAAAGCAAAGGCTGCGATAAAGGCGGTGGCGACAGACTTGTCTGCGGCCTTCATATCATCCGTGAGAGAGAATGCTCCAGATGCGACGCTCGTCTTTGACCATTTCCACGTTGTCAAGCTGATGAATGACACGCTGGACAAACTCCGCAGGCAGGCTTATAACCAGGAGGCTGACCTCATGAAGCGCAAGGTCCTCAAAGGTACACGATGGCTGCTACTCTGCAACGGAGCGGATATATATGACTCATGCCATAGGAACAGGCTGGAGAATGCGCTTGAGATGAACGCGCCGCTCATGAAGGGATACTATCTCAAGGAGTCACTCAGGGAGATATGGATGCAGGTGACGAAAGAACAGGCGCAGCAAGTACTCATGAACTGGGTAGAGCAGGCACAGGACTCAAAGGTGCCATTGCTGCAGAAATTTGCCATGACATTGATGGCACATCGCAGTGGCATACTTTCCTGGTACGTCCATCATATCTCTACAGGGAAACTGGAAGGAATAAACAACAAAATCAAAACAATGAAGAGACAAGCATATGGATACAGAGACGAGAAGTTCTTTGAACTCAAAATCCTTTCTTTACACGATAAGACCTATGCATTTGTCGGATGAACCATTATTATTTTATTGTTACTTTAATCTTTAACCGTTAACCTCTAACCTTTAACCGTTATCGAGGTTTTCGCTACAAATTTACGGCACTATATTCTGGGCAAAAATCAAATCATTTTTGACTTTTCATGAAAAGCGATTTTAATAGATTTCTGCCCTCTCTGCACAGCTTATACTCCCTGCAACCCTTGTAATACTTGTTCTTCTGGTTCGTATGCTCCAGCCTCAGATGCAACGAGAGCATAGTCACATCCTTGCGGTACACCCCAGCGTGCTGCAAACGGCACACCAGATGCGTCACCGCATAACGGTTCATGTGTCCCGACTCTGACCCCTTCTTCAGAATGAGGAACTCGCTCATGCAGGCAGCATCCACGATTTCTCGCCACACGCTGTCAATCTCGTCCCTCCATTCCTCCGCAGCGAAGTCGTGGATGGATTCCACATAATTCAATACTTCATGCTTGTACATATCCTTGTCCACACATTGTGACACCTGAATATACACGCATCCTTCATTTGTCAGTTCTTGCAACAGATCGGCATCGAACTCCTGAGGCGACAGCCTCTTAAAACTCTTCTTTGTCATAGTTCTGAGTTTTGTGAGAAGGTGGAGGTGTAGCTACTTTCTTCCCAGGAGACTCTCACGCCACTCGGATGAAACAATTTATTTTATAATGTGTCGAACAGGGATTAACGATGCTACATCGCTTCGTTTTTCTGTTGACAGTGCAAAGTTATGGACATAAAAAAGCCCGATGAAGAAATTCCTCATCGGGTGAAAGTTTGTGAAAGTTTTGGTGAAAGTTTTGACCTCTCAGCCGCCTTTGGTGAAAGTTTTCCCTAAAAATGCCTCATTTTGGTGAAAGTTTGTGAAAGTTTTTGCCCAAAACTTTCACTTGGTCAATAAATCTTCCGTTTTTCGGGCGATTTCCTTGTATTGCTTGAAGCGAGCACCCTTCACAGGAGCATTCTTCTCGTCCCACAGCACCACCGACTTGGCGAAACTGTCCACTGCCAGACGCTGCAAGTCCTTCACCACAGGCAGATGCCCATGATTCGGCACTTCCTCATACACCATCTTGCAGAAGCCATCCACGTCTCCGTCATCCACCACACTCAAATCCACCATTGTCTTATACACAGCAAACCACAGGCGAGCCACCTCAATCTCCTCAGCAATATCTCGGATGGCTTTCCTCACCTTCCACTCAGGCACAGCCTCATTCTTCCTTCTCTCCTCCCTTTCCTTGTTCACCTGCCTTCGGATGTTGCGAGTCGGCACACGAAGTTCGCTCCTCATCACAAACGCCACCACACCATACACCTGCACATTCTCCTGCTCCTCCAACAGGATGGGACGATATTCCTCCTCCTTCTCCTTATTCTGAGCCACCAGCCAATGCTTGCCCTCATCATCCTCATAGTAGCACTTCACAGTATATCCATCGCCAATCCTTGCCACCACGATGTCCCCATCCCTGAACCGCTGCTTCATCAGCACCAGCACCCTGTCGCCATCATACAGATTGGCATCCTCCATCGAGTCCCCATCAATATCCAATATCATCGCTGGAGTCGATGCCAGCATCTTCCGAGGTAGCGACATCATCTCCACGAAAGCCTCCTCAGCAAAGTTCTCTGTAGGCAAACCAGCCCTCACCGATGTCTCAAAATAAGGCACCTCCGTATCGCACAGCTGAGGGTTCGCCCCAGCCTTCTGCAAGAATTCAAAAATCTCTTTCAGTTCTTTCTCATCCATAATTATACATTTTTTTAAGAGTTAATATAAAAACGGATGCAAAGTTAGTGGAATGTTGTACCAAATCGCGGTACATGTTGTAGAAAAATGAAATGAATGAATAAAAAACGCTTCCAATGCCCTATTTTCAGGATATGGAAGCGGATTTATGAAAAAAAGTGAAGTGTGGAAGTGGCAAAATGGGGATACCGTTCAGTACCTGTCCCTATTATTTTTGCACTTATTGTCCCAACAACCTATCCAATTGAGCTTGCAGCTCCTCTTTATTGGGTAAATAAAGTTGATAACGAGCTGCGAACAACTGGTTGTCTATACCCTGAAGGGCATACTCCATCAAAAGTTCGTCTTTTCTCGCTCCTAATACAATACCAACAGGCGGATTGTCATCTGGCTGGCAGACCTCGTTTTTGAAATAGTTCAGATAAAGGTTCATCTGTCCTATATCGCTGTGTTTGATTTCTGCCCGCTTCAGATCAATCAGCACGTAACATTTCAGAAAGGCATTTAGGGAGCATCACAATACAGATGGACTAGTATTACACTCTGATCAGGGATGGCATTATCAGCACATGATGTATCAGAAAATGCTCAAAGACCATGGAATCATCCAGAGCATGTCAAGGAAAGGTAACTGTCTGGACAACGCCATGATGGAGAACTTCTTCGGGTTGATGAAGAACGAATTACTATACGTAAATCACTTTGACTCTGTCGAAGAGTTTGAAAGAGAGCTAAAGAAATATATATGGTGGTATAACAATAAAAGAATAAAGCTGAGATTAAAAGGAATGAGCCCGGCATTATACCGAGCTCACTACTATAGAGAGATTAATAATTAACGTTTAATTTAACGTCCAACTTTTCGGGGTCACATCATTTTCTTTTCTTTTTAATTGTTACATTATTTAATTATTTCATTTTTTTCGACCTTGGTCACATACATAACAAATCAAAAGAATAAAAGGTGACAGATAAATGCAAAATTTTCAATGTTAAATGTTCAATAACCTATAACCCTTACTTCACCAATCTCACCTCGTAGATTTCACCAATCTGCTTGCCTGGCTTAGCCACGAATTTTACACGCACTTGCTGCTTACCTTTCAGCAGATCGGCTGGTATGGGATAAGTCTCGTATTTGAACTCCGAAACACGATACTTGCCCGTATTGTTCACTTCCTTCACCAACACATCATCCACCATGATGTCGAACTCGTGAGTCTTCCAATCACCTACTCCCCAGTACTTGAGGCGTAACGACAGCTCGGTCTGTCCACCAGTCTGCATCAGGTAACTGAAATAGTGTCCGTCGCGCGCATCGCGGAAGAATACGTCGTTCGTGTTACCCACCTGCGAGCGGTCGGTCTCCATCTTATGGTCGGTTTCAGGCTGCTGCTCACCAGGTTGCACCTTATCCACCGTTCGTGCCTCGAGAGCCTGACGTTCCTGCTCCTGACGGGCAAGATAGTCGAGATAGCTCTTGTAGCTCTGTTCGGAAAGGGCGAGCCAGTACATCATGTAGCGCGCGTCGTGAATCTCAAAGAAAGGCATCAGTTCGTTTCGGATGGCATTCTCCATCTTTGTTGTGAGGGTAAAGTGGAGCGGCTTGCCAGCAATGGGTTGCAACTGGTTTGCAATATCCTCTATGTTGTCGTTGATGAGCATCGGAGCTTGGTCAATCGGCAATTTCTTACCGCCAGCATACTGTCCGAAGCGGCTATCGTCGGCAATGAGGTGTGCCAGATCTTCCGTGCCGGTCTTCATGCCGAGCAGGATGGGACCATGCATCAGAGCGATATACTGCGGTTCGTTAGGCAGGTATTTCACACTGTTGTACATTGGGAACGTGATGTCCACTACGTCGCCCTTCTTCCACTTGCGGTCGATGCTGACATACGACGACGGACCTGTAACAATGCTGACCGTCTGACCATTCACCTTGATGGCAAACTGGCCGGGCTTCACCCAACCCGGGTAGCGCACCTGCAACGTGAACTCGCCCTTACCCTGTGTGATGGTGATGCGACTTGTTTCGCCGTATGGGAACTGGGTGTCCTGACGAATCACGATGCCACGTTCCTTCCAGTTCAACTCAGATGCCACGAAGAGGTTCACAAACAGGTTGCCATTCTTCTTCGTATAGACAAACTGTCCGTACTTGCCGTGATTCTCCATACCCGTACCCACACAGCACCACATCGCCTCATTGGGTGCCGAGTAGTTGCGGTAGTGACGCGGACGGGCAGGTGTGAAATACACATAGCCACCATGCTCAGGGTGCTGAGTCGACAGGATGTGGTTGAAGGTCGCCAGTTCATAGTAATCAGCATAGCGAGCTTCGGGATTACGGCGATGCAGTTCCTCCGTCAGCTTCAGCATATTGTTCGTGTTGCACGACTCCGGACCGTCGATGTCGTTGATGAAGTCCATGCAGGCATCCTTGCTGGGAAAGTGCTCACGACGGCTGTTACCACCGAAAGCAAGCGAACGTTCGCCTGTCACGATGTCCCAGAAGAAATCAGCAGCGCGGTGGTACACCTCATCACCTCCGAGTTCCGCGATACGCTCAAACCCCACCACTTTCGGCACCTGCGTGTTGGCGTGCATATTGTCGAGGTTATCCAACCGCTGCGACATGGCGTTCAGCAATCGACGATGTGAGAACCGACGAGCCACATCGAGATATTTCCTGTCACCCGTGATGGCATACCCATCGGCCAGTACTTCGTTCATGCCGCCATGCTCCATACCCAGCATACGCTCCATCTGCTCGTCGCTGAGACCAGCCGTCAGGTCGATAGCCCAGTCGCAGAACCCGAGGAACAGCCGCTTCGCCTGTTCGTTGCCACAGTATACCCACGCATCGCGCAGACCCGCATACATCTTGTGCAGGTTGTAGAAGGGTGCCCACGAGCCGTTATACACACCGAAGTCGCCCTTCTTGAAGTTCGACCATATACGCTCGCTGTTCGGCATACCGCCTACATAACCCTTACCCCACTCCGGATGGTTCCGTGCATTCGCATCGGCACACTCCTGCAGTTCACTGATCATATATTCCATCCGCTCGCGGCACTCCTTGCTGCCCGTAGCAGCATTCATCGCCATCGCGGTGAGGTAGTGACCACCCACATGGCCGTCCAGTCCGTCCCAGTTGGGATAGGTCGGTTTCTTAGGAGTCAGTCCAGCTTCCTTACGGTAAGGAGCCAACAATCGGTCGCAGTCATACTGCAGTAACGTCTTGATATTCAAGTCACGCGCCTTCTGGAGCGGTCCGTCCAGCAAAGTTACATCACCCAGCGGAAACTCATCGTTGTAGAGTTTGTCTTCTGCCACAGCCATCATTCCGAAAGCCAGAAGCAGGGAAAGGAAAAGAAATCGTTTCATGATAATAATATAATATAAAGATCTTTCGTGCCATAGAGACAGCTCTGTGATATACCGATGCAAGATGGAAGAGGGGAGGAGACCTCTTCCACCACATCAATTATTTTGCCTGGATGTCTATTTTCGGAATACGACCGTCCTTCTGTCTCTGAAACTCGCGGATGGCGGTGGTGCGACGGAAACCATTGCCTCCAGAGCGGATGCCATCGTGATAGAAGAGATAGGATTTGCCCTTGAAGTCGATGGTGCCTCCGTGGATGGTGAAGGAACCTGGAGACTCGTCGGTGATGCGACCTTCGTAGTGCCAAGGTCCGTGAATACTCTTTGCCGTCGAGTATGCCCAGTGTTCGGGTACACCACCTGCGGCATATTCCAAGAAGTAGGTGTCGCCAATCTTATAGATCCAAGGGGCTTCCTCAAAGCCTGTCTTCATCACCCTCCTATGGAGCTGGTAGTCCATCTTCATGCATTTAGGTCCGAACTGTGCCTCGTCGTCCAACATAGCACGCATGTCACAGATGCCGTTGTTGGCAAAAGACTTGTCAATGCTAATCATATCTTCGTTTAACTTGGCATACCAGCAACCGTTGTTGCCCCAGAAGAGCCAAGCTTGCCCGTCGTCGTCGATGAACACTGTGGGGTCGATGAAGCCCCAGCCGCCAGGGATGAGCGGCCTTCCAAGTGCATCAGCCCAAGGTCCTTCAGGACGGTCGGCTACAGCTACACCAATGCCGTGCAGGTGTTTGGTGGTGTCTTCTGCTGCCACATACCAATACCACTTTCCGTTGCGCTCGATGGCCTGAGAAGCCCAGGCATTGTCGCCTTGCTTGGCCCACTTGAAATGGGCGGTAGTCAACACGATGCCGTGATCCGTCCAATGTTCCATGTCGGTGGTGGAGAACACCTGCCAGTCGGGCATACGGAAGTAGGTGGCTGTATCCAAATCATGTCCCGTAAACACATAGAGGCGGTCGCCCGAGACCACAGGGGCAGGGTCGGGAGTGTACCGACGATTGGACACGCGTTTGATACTTGAGCTCTGCTCATTTGCCTGTTGTTCTTGTGCTTGCAATGTGAGTGTCAGCAAAAATGCGATTGCTGTGAGAATAATACTTTTCTTCTTCATTGTTGCCTAAATTCCGCAGCACTTTAGTTTAACTTTCTTTATAAGTACCTGAGCAACTTTTTGTTGCTCAGGATTTGGGCATGTCAGATTTTTCACTTACCTTAGTGCTGCAAATCAAGACAAGCAAAATCATCAATGACATGGCAAAGGTACAACAAAAATCTGAAAAAATCAGCGCTTTTGGCGGAATATTTTTCGTTTTGGACAAATTTGGCGCACCCGACAAACCCTGTGGGGTAGCATCCGTACATCTTCCCCACAGGGTTTGTCGGGTGCGCCTTCTTTACACGATAAGACCTATGCATTTGTCGGATGAACCTTTTATTTTGACTTGAAGGCTATAATCATAATGTAACATTCATTTTAAGTGGTTTTATTTGCCAGAAAAAGGAAAAAAGCGTAACTTTGTATCAAAATACAAGGGAAATACATGATACTGAATATCGTTTTCATTCTGATAGGTTTTCTTCTCCTCGTGAAAGGAGGAGACTTTTTGGTAGAAGGTGCGGTGTCCATCGCACAGAAAGCCCAACTGAGTCCAATGGTGATAGGCATCACCGTGGTGGGCTTTGGCACTTCCATGCCAGAGTTCCTCGTTTCCACCCAAGCGGCATGGGTAGGCTCATCTGGCATTGCTATTGGCAATGTGGCAGGTTCCAACATTGCTGATGTGGCACTGATATTGGGTGCAACGGCACTCATCAAGCCTCTGCCCTCCACCCGGCTCATGATGCGCATAGATGTGCCCTTCATGATTTTTGCCATGACGCTCTTTGTGGGTTTTGCCTTCTTTGGCACGATTGAGCGTTGGATGGGTTTTGTGATGGCATCATTGCTCATTGTCTTCATCTCAGGAGAAATCCGCATGTCGCACAGACAGATGAAGGCGGCAGAGGCAGTGCAGGAAGCACAGCCGTCCATGCCCATTTGGCGTGCCATTCTCTATGTGCTGATTTCCCTTGGCGCAATGATGGGCGGGTCCAATCTTCTCATTGAGGGCTCAAGTTCCATAGCTATGGATCTCGGTCAGCAGTTGGGAGTAGGCAAAGAAGAGATGGAGCGTGTCATTGGTCTTACCATTGTGGCTGTGGGCACATCTTTCCCTGAACTCTTTGCTTCAGTCATGGCGGCTCGAAAGGGAGAAACGGACATGGCAGTAGGTAATATTGTGGGTTCTGTATCCTTCAACATCCTGTTTGTGGTGGGTATTGCAAGTGCCATCACGCCTATTCAGAACTCCTGGACACCTTTTGCCTTCGACTACGCTGTGATGTTCGGTCTTTCCATCCTTCTCTATTTATTCCTCTACACTCATCGCAAAATTGTGCGCTACGAGGGAGCACTCCTTCTGCTCATCTATGTGCTCTACCTCGTCAGAACCTTGATGATTTGAGGGATAGGACAGATACAGTTTGAAGGATGACAAGTGATGCGCAAGGACAGCAAAAATGAAGCATTGTTCATTGACCGATGAACAATGCTGCGATGGGCAATGAACAATGGTTCAAGTGCCAATGAACAATGCTTCATTGACCAACGAACAATGGTTCGTTTTTCTGTATGCTTATATCTGAAAATCTAACGTGGATTCTTCCAACTCACACCCTTTTGTGTGGAAACAGTTTTTTTGATCTGCTCAGCCACTTGCCCAACTTGCTGCTTGCCACCACGAGTGTCACTGCTATGACAATGAGCACAATACCTATTGAGTCGCGTGGAGTGATGATTTCACCAAAGACGAAGTATCCGAAGAACAGTGCAGTCACAGGTTCTAAAGCACCTAAAATGGCTGTTGGTGTGCTGCCAATGATGTTGATGGCACGTGTGGTGCAGAGAAATGAGATGACAGTAGGGAAGATGCCCAGGCAAAGTGCATTAATCCACAGATACCACTTGCTGGGCAACTGGTAGCTGTTGCTTGTTCCACAAGTGATGGCAAAGAAGATGGCTCCCACCACCAGCACCCAAAAGGTCAGTTCAATGGTGGGTTTGAGACGAATGCGACTCCGATTGACAGTCACGATATAGATGGCATAGGTCAGCGAACTTGCCATGACCATGAGTGTGCCAGCCAGGCTTAATGTGGCCCCATTGCCCCCCTGATACAGCATGACTATGCCTATGAGAGCCAATGCGATGCTAAAGCCCGTAGGCAGTGTCAGTTTTTCATGAAAAAAGAAAGCCATGATCAGAGCCACCATGAGGGGATAGACAAAGAGCAGGGTGGAGGCTATGCCGGCATCCATATAGTTGTAGGAATGGAAAAGAGCCTTGCTCGACAGGGCCATCAGCAATCCCAACGCAATCACAAAGGGCCACTGGTCTTTTTCTACTTTGAATGACCTCCCTCGCAGTCTTACCACCAATGCCACGATGGGCAGGGCAAACCCATAGCGCAGCAGGAGCACCATGTCGGGTTTCAGACCATCACTGTAGAGTGGCAGACTAAAAAGGGGATTCATGCCGTAAGTGCATGCTGCAATAGCACCTAACAGGTAGCCAAACGGTTTATTCTTCATATAGCCTAATCTTGTGCTTCGTTGTTCTGTTTTTTCTGTAAGATGCTCAGTCCGCATCTTTTATTTTCTCTTTGTTCTGAATGATGGATGTTTTATTTTGTGTCTTCTGTCTTCTGCCTGTTCTGTATGGTCAATACAGCGAGAGGTATTCGTGAGTGTTTCCCACGCAGGCGAGATAGCGTTCGAAGTTCTCCCTGCTGATGACCACCGTGCCTCGGCAGTCGTTGGGGTGAAAGGAGAGTTTCTCCGCCTCCTTCAACTTGGCATCAAGAAACAGGTGCACATGTTGCTCGGTGTCGTTGATAAGTCCAAAAGGAGAAACCGAACCTGGCTCTAAGCCAAGATGCTTCAGCATGCGTTCGGGCGAAGCAAAGGAGAGTTTCCCACACGACGGTTTGCCTTGTCTCACGAGTGATTCCTTCAGTCTGTGTTCCAACTCATGTATGTCGAGATCGTGGTCGCAGTGAAAACAGATCAGATAATGCTGATTGCCCTTGTGGTTGCGCATGAAGATATTCTTGCAGTGCACACTGCCGTCATCTTTCCACCACCGCTTCGCCTCCTCTATCGTCTTGCCCTCTGGGTGGTGGTAGCAGGTGAAGGGGATGTTGTGCTCCTTCAGATAGTTGAGCACTGTTGTTTCTCGTTCCATCTTATATATATAATGTGTAATTTAGCATGCAAAATTACGGTTTTCTCCCCATACAGCCAAGCATTTCCACCCAAAAGAATAAGAGAAAAATACAACTCTTGATTCGCACGTTTTTTCTATTCCTGGAGTTCCACATCTGTTTGCTTTTTACTGCTTCTTTATAAGAAATCTCGCCAACTCTTTCTTGCGTTATAATTGGAGGAAGCGAAAACGATAAATGTTAATTCTTTAGATATTGTAACCCAATACCCCTTAAAATGGGGATTTTTAAGTATAATGTATCAAAATTGATAGCTTTTGTTACAAAAAAATGACTAATTAATTTTAATTAATCGTAACTTTACCGCCGAAATGGTGCAGATTGCTCCAGACCAAACTAAACTAATCCGGTTCAGAGCCTTTTCGGGCAAAGAGCCACACCAACAATATGAAGCCTCAGTTATACCGTTTGTTTCAAGAGGAAAGCCTAAAATACTTAACTCTCGTATACAATAGATACTGAACTTTTTTACTAATCATTCGTTCTTCGCAAGGAGACTAACCATATACATTATTAATATATACTACAATAAATAAAGTTATCAACAGATAACATTTTAATCAATTTTTTTATTAACTAAAACTTAAACCAATTATGAGAAAATTTTGTACATTTCTCTTGACAGCGGTGCTGGCAATGTTGGCTTCTGTTTCTTATGCGGCAGATGTTAATATTGCTGTAGCAGAAGAGTTTACAAGTGTTGCATCTTTGGAGGGCAAGACCTTTGCCATCATTGATCAAGCAAACGAGAAGGCTCTCTACGGTACCAATAATCAAAATTTGGGTTATAACGTGTATACAAGTGCGTTTCAGGACTCAAATTCTGGTTACATGTGGAAGCTTGTTAGCTTGGCAAACGATGCTGACACAGAAGTTCAGGGCTTCTATCGCCTTCAGTTGGTCACACCTTCTGGTGCTGACTATAACTGCTGGGGTATGGGTGGTTGGCTGAATTCTCAGCCTGCAACAGGTGCCGTGTCTTTCATTCTCGGTTTGAACAACCAGAATGGTCAGGACATGAAGAATGGTGCTGTTTATGATGTTCAGTATGTGGAAGGAAAAGGTTTCACTCTGAAGAACATCGGTACAGGTCTCTATCAAAACGACGCTGCTCCTGCAAAGTATGAAGAGCCCACTTATTGGACTTTCGGTACAGTTGCTTCTGACTATACTCCTGTTGTGAAGGAACTTCTTGCAGAAGGTGAGGCTCTGAAGGCTACGGCTGTTTCTGGCGGTGCAAAGGCTGCTTATGAAAGTGCTATTGCAAACATTGACGCTGATGATGTTGAAAACTCACAGGCTAACATGAAGATTGTTGATGCTGCTATCAACGAACTTGCTAAGGCTCAGCCAACAGTTGATGGCGCTGACTTTACTCGCGCAATTGCTAACCCAAGCTTTGAAACTAATAGCCTTGAGGGTTGGACATCTACAGATGGCGGTGCTCCAGCTACTAATGGTAACTTCGGTAAGGCTACTGGTGGTGTGTTTGCAGAGAAGTGGACTGAAAGTGCTAACCAACTTTCTAATGGTTCTTGCCTTCAGGAAATTGCTGGTCTTCCAAATGGTGAATATACAGTCACTGCTGAGATGCAATGTCTTGAGCAGGGTAATGGCAATGCCAATGGTACAGGTTTCTTCCTCGTAGCAAACGAAGATAAGACTGAATGCACAGAGGCTGGTCAGACTGTTTCTGTTACTACTAAGGTGACTGATGGTGTATTGACTATCGGTGCAAAGATTGAGGATTGCTCAGGTAACTGGGTTTGCTTCGACAACTTCCGTCTCACACTTGTGAAGGCTGACTCTGATGAGCCTTCTGTTGTGAAGGAAGAGTGGGCTGAGAAGGCTCCTGCTGTGGCTAAGGACTATGCTAACAACAATGGTGGTGCTTTCATTCCTGCCAACTATGTGGTTGATGAGGATGGCAACGGTTACTACGAGGTTGTTTCTAATGAAAATCCTGCTAATTCTTGGGATTGCCAGATCTTCGTTTCTGTTCTTGAAAAGCTCAACAAGTTTGACAAGTTGAAGATCTCCATGAAGGTGAAGGCTGATAACGAGCTTGAGGCTTCTTCTGGTATGCACACATCTAACGATGGTAATGGTTGGGTTGGTCATGTCGCTATTGGCAATGTGAAGTTCACTAATGAGTGGACACTTGTTGAAGATGAGTTCGAAATCACTAACGAGGCTGTCAATACATTTGTTCTTGACCTTTCTGATGCAAATACTAACGCTGCGAACAAGTATTACTTCGATGAGATTACATTCACAGTAACTCCTGCTGAGACAGTGACGTATGTTGATGTGATTCCTGTTGCTGAAGGTACAGCAGAGCAGGCTCCTGAGCAGATCTATATTCTTGCAAAGGAACGCCCAGTGGATGGCAATAACACTCACAGAGCACGCTACACTGAGCAGGCTGCTAAGGATGGTCAGTTCGGTATTGAAGTGGTGACAGACGCTAAGACTGATGCTGCTTGGGACAACCAGTTCTGGATTCGTCAGCCTTATGCACTCCCTGAAGGTGCTAAGTACATCATTGAGTTTGACTACAAGGCTGAAAAGGCTGCGAAGGCTACTACTCAGGCTCACGCTAATCCTGGTGAGTACATCCACTATATCGGTATTGGTGATGTGAACTTCACAACAGAATGGCAGCACTTCAAGTATGAAGGCGCTATCAGTGCTGCACAGACTGGTAATCCTGCAAAGTTCTTGTCAATAGCATTCAACCTCAACGAGTTTGCTGATGCTAACACTTACTGCTTCGACAATATTACTTGGAAGGTTGCAGAAGATGCTATTGAAGGTCTTGAGCAAAACTTCCTCAACATAGAGCTTTATCCAGAGGTAGAATATGTTGATCCTTCAACACTTGAATGGACTGAAAACATTCTTCCTAATGGTGATATTGAAGGTTCTGACTTCGGCAACTACATCATTAAGATTTCTACTGATACAGAAAGAGATCCTGAAATGGCAGTGGCTACCAAGGGTAAGGCAGCAGGAAATGCTTCTGAAAGCTGTCTCCAGTTCAAGGCTTACGAACAGCCTAAGGATCCAGAAGATGAAACTAAGTATGTTGGCAACGAATGGGATTCTCAGTTCTTCATCCGTCTTCCTTACATGCTTCCTGCAGGTACGAAGATTGACGTAGCATTTGACTACTTCGGCTCAAGATCTGCTTCTGTTTCTACTCAGTCACACATGGAGCCAGGTGAATACATCAATGGCAACATGCTTGGTGATATTGCATTCGAGCCATTGTATGTGAAAGATGAAAATGGCGAAGACACAAAGGAGAAGGTTTGGAAGCAGTTCCAGAAGTATGTGACTGTAGGTGCAGACATGCGTACTATTGTTTTCAACCTCTGCAAGTACCAGGCTGGTGCTAACTACTACTTCGACAATATCTCTGTTAAGATCTTGAAGTCTGCACAAGAGGAAATCCTTGCTTCTGATGCTGTGAAGGCTCAGGACGAGAACTCTCTCTGGCCTGCAACTCTCGCACTCAACGAGACAATTACTGAAGCAAAGGCATTCGACACTTCTAACAAGTCTGATGAGTTTATCGCTAACTTGACAGAAGCTATTCAGAGCGGTAAGGATGCTCTTAATGCAACAGAAGGCAAGACTGCTGAAACTCTTGCTGCTGCTAAGCAGGCTATCGAAGACGCTATGAACGCTGTTGAACCAGAACCTCTTGATCCAGACCTCATCGAGATTGCTCAGGATCAGGGTCAGCAGTATGACACCTTTACTCGCGCAGAACTTGTAGAAGGTGATGCATACAACACTTACACTTCAAATGCCGACCTCACTGTTGCCTTCAAGATGAAGGATATTGACGTGAAGGGTTGCGACTATGTAGTTGTTAAGTTTGCAGAGCCTGTTCCAGCAGGTTGGAAGATTGCTTTCTGGGGCAACCAGGACAATGTTGATATTCCAGAAGGTGCAACAGAATTCAAGTTCGTCTTTGAAGAAGACACGAAGAACGCTGTAGAAAATGATGTTCTTAAGGAGATTACTGTTCTGAACCTTTGGGGTGCTACTTACCCACTCGTAATGAAGGTGTCAGGTGTTTACAAGCACTCAACAGGCCTCCAGACTTATGTTGATGGTCCTCTCTCAAGAACCAGTGCTCCTACAGGTCTTTACATGGAAGACGGCAAGATTGTCATCGTCAAGAAGGAAAAGAAGAAGTACGCTGTAAGTGGCGCACTCATTGAATAATCTAATATAGATTATATACTTTTAAGGGTGGGGAGTTTCAACTCCTCACCCTTTTCCTTTCTCAAGATACACACTTTCAATCAGTGTGAGTATGTGTGTACACATTATTTAAAAAGAGTTAGACGAATTCAGAAGACGAACCGCTTATTCTGATAGGTGTCTCTCGGAGAGCCTCATTTCAGCCTCTTTTCTTGAACACCTGTGTCCGTTCATCTTCTGCTTCAGCATAAGGATGTTCCCATCCTCCGAGAATCTGACAAAGATGATTCATCTTCGTCTTTTTCTTTTCATCAGTGTCGTCAGACCTGTGTCATCAGCGAAGACCAATAAGAATCATCAGTGAAGCCTCTTTCCCATTGACATGGCAAAGGCAAGGAGTATTTCTGTTGTCATCATCAAAAGATAAAACTTGTCGCTCGCCTTTTCTGTCAGGACAACTGTCTCGATTGTTTCAATCTCGCCCCTTCTGATATGTCCCTAAAATATCAGATTCGGATTTATTGCTGTCCGGTAAAACTTTTTGCTAACTTTGAGTTTGAACAAAAAAACAGCTAGCAATGAGCAAAAGTACACATTTTAGCGGACAGCCGGTCTATAGTCAGGTCATAAAATTACTCGATAAGGCAGAAATTGTCAAAATTAG
>JAAYDO010000101.1 GCA_012729225.1 Bacteroidales bacterium
CTCAGCTACGTTATGGATGTCGATGGTACCTGGTTCCTGGGCTCGGGCATCTATTCAAGCGATTAGGATTCAAGCGGTGAGGGGAGAGCTCAGCCCCCTCAGTATCCTTCAACGGATGGCATCTATTGCCCCAGAGAAGGATGATGATTTAGCAAAGGCGCTGTCCTTCCTATTCTTCCCATCCGTGCTCCTCCGTTCCCTTTCAGATGTGAGCTTCAGCGTCCGTGAGTCTTGTATGTGTCGAAGACCGTCCCGTCATCGAGCATGCCTATAATGGACGCATGGCGTTGTCGCCTTTGCCCTATCCATCTCCAGGTCTCCTGGATGATAGTCTCAGACTCGGTAGATTTGTAGATGGAGGTTTCGGTCGGGCTTCGGCACGCGAAGCGGAGATTTCATCGATGACGCCGGTGTGGAGCCAGAGGATTCAAGAACGCAATGATTTATCCTTAATGTCACTGCTTTCTATATGGATGCTGAGGGAAGAACAGAGCAGATCTCTAAATCTCTGGTATTCTTCGCTATCAGGATTCTGGATATTATCTATATTAAAAAATACACTGGTTGTGGGCGATTTCTCTCTTGCTCTATTTAAATTTACATCAACACCAATAATGGTCCAAAACTCGCAGAATCCATTTGCTTTGGCAGTTCGGTGGCTCTTTTCAGCTTCTCCCAATCGATTGAAGATATTAGATTCATCCCTTCCTCCCTTAATTTCAATTGATAGAAGTGGTCGCACAGTTTTTCCTATCTTTTCAGATATGTGAATGTCAGGGTCGCTCAAAAATTTTATCATTGCAGTACGATTTGAATCATTTCTAATCTTGATGTGCTTCTCGCCTATATCTGTTATGTAAGGATCTACTATATTTTTTATCAGATTAAAAACATTTGTTACCGCAATTGCCCCGATGTCATTATTTACGCCACCTCTTAATGCGGCCCCGATGGTTAGAATTTGCAGGTCATGAACTATCGACAAAGAAAGCTCATCCAGTCCATCGATTAGCATCTTGGCTGTTTTTATCAAGCTTGAACATAACTGGGGGACGTAGTTTTTAATCCCCGGCTTAATTATCCCCCTTTCCTCAAGCAGATTAAATGGGCCAAACACATCACAGTTATAAAATTTTTTCTTAGAAAATCCAAATAGAAGACGATAATAGCCCAATAGGCTTGGATTATTCTCAATGATATATGGAATTGGGAAGATGATTTCCCCTCTTAGTCCAAAAGAAGCCACTTTTTTAAGACTTTTTTGATCGACATAGTCATGCAGTTGCTTATCTATAATTGAAAGATCCAATTGGGCAACAGTCATGCTTAGCGCATTAAATAAATATAATTCATTTAATGATTTAAGCCTATAATAAAAATCAACTTGCATATTAGGCTCTAACACAGGGATTTCTAAGGTCGAATCACTCATATCATCCATGCTCAGACTTCATCCCGGAGCCGTTTGAAGGCGATATCTACGTATTCCTGTTTCAGTTCAATTCCTACAAACCTTCTATTCAAGGGAAGGCAAAC
>JAAYDO010000066.1 GCA_012729225.1 Bacteroidales bacterium
TCTGGTGATCTGCCAACAGGTTCGGCAGCCCTGCTCTCTGGTGCGGTGAGACACAATGCAAGTGCAGTGGCTGGTGGAATGAATCCCATCACAGTGACTTCTACTCAAGAGTTTTCCAAATTCTTCGTCGGAGTGAAAGGACGGGCGGGCTATATGGAATATCCTGCTACTCTTGCAAGTTCTCAGACCCGTCTTGATGGCGATGCTCAGGATGTTACCTTTGTGTATAATGTGCCAGTGCAGTACAGTATTAATTTGAGCGAGAGCTTCACCTTGCAGATCTCTGCTGTGAATGCTGCTGGTGAGGTGACTGCGGCTTATGAGATGCAGATCTCTCTCGTGCAGAGTCAGACAGGTGCTCTCAAGGTCACACTGACTTTCGACACTCCTAAGGATGTGGACCTCCACCTGTTCACTCCAAGTGGCGGACACATTTATTATGGAAACCGAGGTGTATATACCGAGTATGGTGAGAGAGAGATGGTCGATGGAGAAACTGTTACCCCTATCCAATACGGTCTTGATGTCGATTCAAACCCTGGTTGTACTATTGATAATATCAACAATGAGAACATCTTCATTCCTCAGGAACTCATGGAGAATGGTGTGTATGAGGTGAAGGTGGATCTGTATGAGAATTGCGACGTTACTATTGCAACAGCATGGACTGTTGTGGCTTATTATAAGGGTCGCGTCATCCGTAATGAGTTCGAAGGTAAGGGCAATCCTGTGTCGGGCGTTTATCCTAAAGATGCAATAAGGGGTGATATGACTACTATCATGAAGTTCACCATCTCCGATGCACCTAACACTCCTAATGCTCAGACAAGAGCAGAAGGTGGAAGCGTTTGGAATAATAAGAAGTATGTGCCTATCCCGCTCACTCAGTCAGCAAAGGATAAGCTGGAACTTCTTCAATGGGAAAAAGGCTATTAAAGGTCTTTGATATATGTATGTAATTTTGGCAGGGGCTTCCGTGAGGAAGTCCCTGCTTTTTTTGTGTTGCGGAGAAAAAGTGCTGATGGGTCTCCTCTCATTGTGTGAGAAAAATAGTTGGTGGGCTCTCCTTGTGAATTGGTGGTGTTTGATGTGGGTTCAACAGAATTTACCATGCCCCGTCTCAATCATTAGGAGAAGTGAATAGAAGTATGCGTGCACAGGGAAGAAACAGTGGGATTTTCCTGCCATTTGACACCTCGCATACTCGAATCATTCTTCACGCTCCAACGAACAATTGTTCAAGTGCCCATGAACAATGCTTCAAGTGCCAACGAACAATTGTTCGATGACTCATGAACCATGCGTGCGTTTTTGACCGCATGGGCATTGGATTGCCGAATAAACATAAAGAATTGTTTGTGAATAAGATATGAGGCATTCTTAGGGTAGGGGTGCTCTCCTTTATTCTCTTGGATGATTCGTGTTCTGTCAGTAATATGTTGGTAGGAGTTACCCTTTCATCTGCTTGGTGGCGGCTTTCCAGTCGCAGGGTGTCATGCCTGTAAATGCCTTGAAGGTGCGATGGAAAGAGGTCTCGTTTGAAAAGCCTGACTCACTCCACACACTGGAGAGTTTGCTCTCGGGGTTGTCCTGCAACATCCGTTTGGCATGTTCCACTCGCCATTCTGCCACAAACATGGTGAAGGAGCAACTCATCTTCTTGTTGATTGTGGCAGAGAGAATGTGGCGCTTCACTCCTAACAGGGAGGCTAGATCAGACAGGCAGAAGCGATGGTCAAGAAAGGGCTTTTCCTTTTCCATCAGTTCTTGCGCACGTTCCATGATTTCCTCATGGACATCGTTGCTGAAGTGTGGTGTCTGTACTTCCCATGTGGATAGCGTTTGTTGCTCAGTGTCATTCTTGCAGATGCCCGCATCTTGGGGCTGTGCCTTCTTCTCATCTTTCAGTGTGGGGAAAATATCGTTGTCGGGCAATTCTTTTGTGAGGAGTGTTTTGATCCAATACACAAGGCCTGCAATGACGATTAGTGCAGGGATGAGTGCTATCCACCAATGGGTTTCCAGAGTGGTGGGCGGCAATACTTGCGGTATTAGGAATAGCGTTCTCATTGCTCTGTCGGATATTTGATATGGTACATTGTCTTAACGAATGTCCAAATTCGACAACAAATATACGGATTATTTTATTAATAATAGCATTTTTCTGAAAAAATTCACATATATTTATTAAAGAAAGAATCAAGGGGAGGGTGTTTGTGAAACAGTGTTATTTATGAGGCTCTTATCTGTCTGTGTGCGCACACAAAAGCGTTGTTTTTGATTGTGTGCGTACACATACGTTGATTTACATCAACAAAAGAGCGTTTTTTGGAAGAATGTCGCTCAAAGATTTGATTTAGGTGGTAAAAAGGTCGTAACTTTGCAGTGTCAAAAGAAAAAAGACAAACGAGTAAAAGCAAAACGACAGGTTTTGATAAGCTTGACAGAACACTCGGAAGAGGCACGGACATGAAAGTTCACTGCTAAAGAGATGGAAACTTCAAGCAAACATAGGTTAGAAGGTATTAGTTAAGGTAAGCATTAGATCGTAATCTCAAAAGGTTAGTTTTTTCAGGTAAAATAGATTGTTTTAATAAGGATAACAACACAGTAATTAGACATAGGTTATACAATAGGTTTTAGGTTAGTAAAGATTGGTTCATTTTTCATGAATTGTGAAAAATGACAAGAAAAGTGAAGTCCGAGATGGATTTCATTTTTTGTTTTAAAGTGTTGATATGCCAGTTTGGGAATGCTTGTCTCTGGAACTGTTGTCTCTAAATCGCATATAATCATCTATATTGCATTCGTTTTCAAGCATCCCTCACTGTCCTCTTTCGCTTTTCTGGGCAGAGAGGGGTTGTTTCCTGTCTGGAAAAGTGGAGTGGTGTCTTGTGGAATAGAAATATTGAAGAGAAATGCCTCGAAATGTCATTGACAGAAGGTTGTTTGAGAAATAAAAAGTGTGATAGTGCCTAAAATTATTGTTTTAACACATTTTTTATTCGTTTAACTTTGTATGTAAAAGTGAAAAGACTATCTTTGTGCTGTCAAAAGCAAAGATGGGTTGTATGATTAGTATGCTGAACATAATACTCATGGTCATCATCGTCGTGTTGGTTCTTGCCTTGGTGATGGTGAGTTTCATGTATCTGAGAGAACATAGATCAGGTGAGCTCTATAAGCACGGTGTGGCTATTCAGAAGGAATACCTACAGAACATGAGTCATGATATTCGCACGCCGATGAATGCAATCTGTGGCTTCTCGCAGATTCTATGCAACAAGCAGATTCGTGACATGCTGTCGGAAGAGGAAATAGAGGAATACAATATGGTCATCCAGAGCAACACTGACTTTTTGAGCACTCTGGTAAATGACATCCTTGACATTTCCGATATGGAAAGCGGTAAGTATAAAATCAATATGGGCACTTGCTACGTTAATGATGTGTGTCGGCAGGTCATTAGCACAGTGAAGTATCGCTGTCCCGATGGTGTGAACTTGTATATGACCTCAGAGGTGGATGATGATTTTACCATCCAGAGTGACTCTAAGCGTGTGTCTCAGGTAATTATGAATTTCCTCACCAATGCCGAGAAGCATACCGAAGTGGGAGAGATTCATGTGGATGTGTCGCTCAAGGAGAATCCAGGCATGGTCACGTTCTCTGTCACAGATAAAGGCTCGGGTGTTCCTCCCGAGAAGGCAGAGGTCATCTTCCAGCGATTTGAGAAGGTCAATACAATGAATGGCGGCACAGGTCTGGGGCTTGCCATTTGCAGGCAGATAGCCACTCAGTTGGGAGGTGTGGCAAAGTTGGACGCAACACACACGGGCAAGGGTGCAAGGTTTATTTTCACGCATCCTATCAAGTGATGCTCCTGAAAAGAGATTTCTTCAGCAACAAAATCCTTGTATGAAAAGTGCTGGTGGAAAATGTAATGATTCATATAACGTGGGTGCGGTGATTTTGAAATAGCGAAAATCACCGCACCCACGTTATATACATTTATATATATGGCTTATCGCTTTCTCATTCCTTCACGTTCTTAATGATGATTTTCCCGAAGAAGAAAATCATGAGGGCAAGGATGATGTAGCCAATGTAGATGAGGGTGGTCCAGGAGACCACAAGATAGACAACCATGCCCACACCGCCTATTTTGGCAAGATGGATGATGCCAGGAAGGAAGTAGAAGTGATGGTACACTTCCTCGATGATGGCTATGTAGTTGATGATGACCAGCCAGAGAGTGACCACAAGGGCCGCCATTAAGGGTGGGAGCACGAGTGGATTGAGAGTGGGATGGTAATAGTATTCTTGCCAAAACTCTGGCACAAAATTCTGCACGCTGGCATAGAGAGAGGCCATGATGGCCACCGACATTAGGAAGAGCGCAGGATAGGGACTTTTCATTTCGTTCAGCAGTCGGGAGACATCTAACAGTTCCCTTGCTTTCATGTTCTTTCTCCTTCTGATAAACACGGCACAAAGACCGAGAGCCATAATGGCGCTCATCCATATGAAACGGCTGCTGGAGAGGGTGTGGAGCAATTGTGATATGAGGTCATCGGGGGTTGTTCCTCTGAGCAGTTCACGTTCAGGAATCCATCCCATCGTGTGCTGATTGCTTGCCACTTTCACCCATATAGAGTCAATCGTGTCGTTAGGCATGTTCTTGATGTCTGCCACTGCAATGATGTCTCCTGCATGCACATGGAAAGTGTCTGTCAGAAGGTCTCCTTCTCGTGGGATAAGGCGTAAGGAATCTGCTTTCACACGGAAATTGAAGTTCTCGGAGTAGTGGTGGGTGAGCCTAAACACGAGGGAGTCCACCTGCCGGGGGGTAAGTGACATCAGGGTGGTATCTGCCAGTGTGGTGGTATCTACAATATTGACAATAGTGGCGACAGAGCCTGTGTCCTTTGGTGCATCTGCGTCTGTAGGGACTCCAGAGCCACCTACACAGGCTGTGATAAGGATGCAGAGGATGATGTAGAGGAGTTTTCTCATACGATGGGACTATTGTTTTGATATAGATGGTGATGCAAGGTAAACTTCCATCATGCAGTTTTTACAGTCGAAGGCAAGGCGGAACGAGGCGCCGTTGGCAAGAGAGAGCGTGAGTTCCTCGCCTTTGAGGTTGGGCACAGTTCTGCGACCGACGCCTGCCTCTTCTTTCTTCTCTTTCAGGCAGATGCCCAGTTGCCTGCGGATGCAGTATCGGCAAATCATGACGGGCACGCTGGCATCATGGGTGAGTTCGTATGGTTTAGGCACTTCGACAGAAATGGGTTCATGCACTTGTCTCTCTAATGGATAGAACTTCATTCGTTCGGTGGCGAGTGCGTCAGAGAGGGTGCGTCGCCAACTTGTAAGCATGGACGAGGGAATGAAGTAGTTCTTTTTGAAATGGATGGTTACTTGACGTGCTTCAAAAACCGTTTCACCCAGTTTGCTCAGTTGTCGTTGTATATTTTCTTTCTGATGCGTGCGTGCCAGTTCAAAGTTGTTCTCAAAAGCCACTTGTGCTGTAAGTCCGTCCTCGTCAATCATGGTGATGTGATCCTCGTAGAGATGAATGTCCGTATAGATGCGTCGCTCTGAGGAAGGTTTTACCAACATCTTGTCCCACTCGATGTCCTGATTACGGTAGTACTGCACATGAGGTGCTGGTCGGAAGGTATCAGCATTGCTGATGCTGAAACCTTGCAACTTTCCATGATCGAGATAGCATAGTCCGTCGCCATTATGCAGTAGGGTGTTGCGTGTCACAGGTTCACCCATAGCCTTGGGTGTGTCGAGATTGGCATCGGGCTTATTTGTGTCTTTCACAAATCCTCTGTTAAAACTCTTTCGCACATCAGGCTGGAATTTCAGGTGGACATGACCAGAGGAAGAACGGCAAAACTCCTTCGGATGGCGAGCAATCACTTCGTCCAGAGCTTTTGAGTAGGCTGCAGTCACATTCTTTACGTAGGTGACATCCTTCAGCCTTCCCTCAATCTTGAGCGATGATGCACCTGCCAAGAGCAGTTGCTCCAGATTGTCTATCTGATTGTTGTCGCGCAGAGAGAGCAGATGCTTGTCTTTTAAGATAGGCTTGCCATCAGCCTTCAGGTCGAATGCCATGCGACATACCTGTGCGCACTCACCTCTGTTGGCGCTTCTGCCAAAGAGTGCTTCGCTGGCATTGCATCTGCCACTTAGGCACACGCAGAGAGCACCGTGGACGAACACCTCCAGTTTGGTGTGAGGGCATTCCCTATGAATCTCTGCTATCTCTGCAATGGAGAGTTCACGTGCCAACACCACCTGGCGGTAGCCCAGACACTCCAGCATCTTCACCTTCTCCACTGTGCGGTTGTCCATCTGCGTGCTGGCATGCAACGGGATAGGGGGAAGTCTGAGTGAGAGCAATTGCATATCCTGCACGATGAGGGCATCCACGTCAATATCGTGCAAGTCTTGAATGAGTTTCTCCACCTTCGGCATCTCACCAGGCAGGATGACTGTGTTCACCGTCACATATACCTTCGCCTTGTAGAGATGGGCAAAGCGTACCAGTCGGGCAATGTCTTCCACACTGTTGCCTGCCGCTGCTCGTGCGCCATGGGAAGTTGCACCTATATAGACAGCATCAGCACCATGCTTGATTGCTTCGATGCCGATGTCTGCTGTTTTTGCGGGTGCTAAGAGTTCGATGCTTCGCATGGGGGATGGGGAAATGCTTGTTCTTGTTTGAAAAGAGTCTTCTGAATGAGTTTTCTGATATGTTGAAGGAAAAGGCCTCAGGCTTATTCCTTAATATCATCAATGTTAAATGGTGTCTCTTGATAGACGTAGTAGTTGAGCCAGTTAGTGTAGAGCAGATTGGCTGCTGCGCGCCATTTCACGACAGGCTCTTTATTGATATTGCCACCAGGATAGTAGTTGCGTGGTTTGTTTATTTTCAGTCCTTTCTTCAGGTCACGCTTGTATTCGCCATCCAGTGTGAGCGGTGAATACTCCAGATGACAGGTGATGAAGAACTCTCGTCCGTTTCTTGCCTCCACAATGGTTACTCCTGCATCTCTACTTTCTGCGATAATGTGCAGACCGGACACCTTTTCTATATCCTTGCGCAATACTGTACAGTGACGGCTATGAGGGGCAAAAAACTCATCATCGAAACCTCGGAAGATAGGCAGTTCAGGCGATAGCATCTTGTGGCGGAACACGCCAAACACCTTGTGAGCAGTATTGTGCTTTGGCACACCATAGAAATGGTATAGGCCCGCAAATGCTGCCCAACACACATAGATGGTGCTGGTCACGTTGTGATGTGCCCAATTGAAGACCTCCTGTAGCTCCTTCCAGTAGGTCACGTCCTCATAGTCGATAAACTCTAAAGGTGCACCTGTCACAATCAGTCCATCATACTTCTCGTGCTTCATGTCCTCAAAGTTGCGGTAGAAGGCCAGCATGTGCTCTATCGGCGTGTTCTTGCTGGTGTGGGATTTGATTTTCATAAATTCCACTTGGATTTGCAACGCAGAGTTAGACAGGATACGAATAAAATCCGTCTCTGTCGTAATCTTGAGTGGCATGAGGTTGAGCACAGCCAGTCGTAGCGGTCGTATTTGCTGACTGCCTGCCCTCTTGTAGCCCATCGTGAAGATGTTTTCCTGCTTCAGTTCGTCAATGGCAGGCAGTTGGTCTGGAAGAATTAATGGCATGTTTGTGAAGAAGCCCTTCTCCTCCTGACACCTCTTTTCCGTTTTGGGGAGAAGCGTAGAAGGAGAAGGGTATAAGTAGGATGATTACTTGTTCTTGATATAGTTGGCAATCCACGCACCTACTTCTCTTGTGCCATACTGCTTGCCACCTTCCACTTGAATCTCTGGTGTACGTACATTCTGGTCAAGAGAAGCATTGACTGCCTCGCGTATGAGAGCACCTTCCTCGCTGAGTCCGAAGTGCTCAAACAGCATGGCTGCACTCAGAATCTGTGCTACAGGGTTGGCGATGTTCTTGCCTGCGGCTTGTGGCCATGAGCCGTGCACAGGCTCGAAGAGTGGGGTGTGCTCGCCCAGCGAAGAAGAAGGTTGCAGACCCATAGAGCCTGTGATGCAGCTTGTCTCGTCGGTGAGGATGTCGCCAAATGTGTTTTCAGTCACAATCACATCAAAGAATGTTGGCTCGGTGAGCACACGCATGGATGCGTTGTCAATAAACATATAGTCTGTGTTCACATCAGGATACTGTGGTTCCATCTCTTTGGCTATCTGACGCCACAAGCGACTGGAAGCCAGCACATTCGCCTTGTCCACCACCGTGAGGTGCTTGTTTCTCTTCTGTGCACACTCGAAAGCGACCTTCAGAATGCGCTCAATCTCTGGACGAGTATAAATATCTGTGTCGTAAGCCTTGTCATTGTCTTGGTATTTCTCGCCAAAGTACATGCCACCAGTCAGTTCACGAATCACGATGAAGTCAGCACCTCTCAAGAGTTCATCCTTCAGCGGGCTCTTGTGAATCAGGCATTCGAAAGTGGCTACAGGACGAATGTTGGCAAAGAGACCGAGCTTCTTGCGCATGGCAAGCAAGCCCTGTTCAGGACGCACCTTGGCAGTAGGGTCGTTGTCATACTTGGGGTCACCCACAGCCGCAAAGAGCACAGCGTCAGCATCCATGCAAGCCCGGTAAGTCTCCTCTGGGAAAGGATCGCCCGCCTTCTCAATGGCGCAAGCACCACAAAGAGCCTCTTTGTAACTAAACTCATGTCCGAACTTCTCTGCAATGGCGTCACACACAGCCACGCCCTGTTCCATAATCTCTGGTCCGATACCGTCACCGGCCAGCACTGCAATTTTAAGTTTCATTTTATTATTGTTTGTATGATTTTTTGATGATTAGTTGTAGATCCGCTCATGAATGACTTTGTCTTCCATGAAACAAGGGTGCACAGGACCATATCCGTGCCCAAATTCATATTCTGCACCCAGAGCAATGGCCTTGTTGATAAACTCCTCACCCTTTCTCACCGCTTCTTCCAGTCCATAGCCCTTAGCCAGATAGGTGGCTATGGCAGAGGAGAAAGAGTCGCCCGTGCCGTTCACATTGTGTGTGTCTATATGCTTTTTGCGGAAAGGAGTGACCTTGCCAGTCCTGGCGTCGTAGAGCACATCCATGAGCATATCACCCTCCACCATGCTCTTCACAATCACACTGCATCCCCATCTGCCCAGTTCCTTCACATCCTCCAGAATGTTGGTGATGGGATGACCCAGCAACACTTCTGCCTCAAAACGGTTTGGGGTGATGAGTGTGGCCATAGAGAAGAGTTCCTCCTTGTAGGCAGAGATGCTTTCGTCGCTCACAAGTTGCACCCCATTACTATCCACAATCACTGGGTCAATCACCTTGTGAGTGTCGGGATACTTTTTCAGCACTCCTGCCACACCGTGGATGATGTCTGCTGTGGGAAGTACACCTGTCTTGACGCACTGTGCACCCACATCGTCGAGAAACGACTCGGCTTGGCTCACCACCAGCTCCACAGGCAGCGGAGTGACGCTCTTCACGCGCTGTGTGTCTTCGTCCACAATGCCAGTCAGCGCACATGCCGCATAACCGCCACATGCTGTAATGGCCTTGATGTCGGCTTGCATGCCTGCACTGCCCAATGGTTCACTGCCAGCGATGAGGAAGACGATGTTCAACTGCTTCTTTGCCATTTGATTGATAAATTTGGGTGCAAAGGTAGTGAAAAAATCCTATACTACAAATATAATAATGTGTAACCTTTGTTAATCTACGCACAAAACGGTCATATCAGAAAATCTGCGCTTCCCTTTTCCTATTCTTCATCCGAGGTTTTGGAAGAAAGCAGAAGGTGTTTCTCTCTGCAAAAACAGTTTCTCCTCCTTTCCTTTGGGAGAAGCGAGGAAAAGACAAACGAGCCAGTTAAAAAGAAAAAACTGTTGATGAGCCCTTGGTCTTGCCCCTTTAAAAGCAAAAAGTGCTAATCTCGCGATCGGCACTTTTCCGTTCTCAATAAGTATTAATTTTTTCTTTTAAGGTAAAAAGATTGTTTTTAGGATGTTGCAAAGGTACACATTTTTTCATATTACAAACAAACGTTAAAACATGTTTCTTAACATGTGTGTACGGACACACCCTCTGTTTCTTCTCTTTTCTTATATTTTTGCATTATTTTTTAACGAAAGTGACGGTCTTTTTCTTCAAGAATTTCTTCCTGGTCACTATGGTGCTCTTCATCCTTTCCTTTTCGTGTCAAGAAATAAGAGTTTTGAACTCGATACGGATATTTTCCAGGTTGGAACAAGGTTGAAACAAGCAGAGAAAACCATTGGAAAGTTGATTTGAGGAATTTATTGAACCAAAATTAGTGGCTGAGGAGAGTGGAGGACAACCGAGGGGGCAAGAATGAAGAAAGTAGGGGATTCCATGCCATTTGGCACATCAAATGACTGAGGCATTCTTCGTGTTCCAACGCACAATTGTTCAACGGCAAATGAACAATTGTTCAACGGCCAACGCACAATGCTTCAAGTGCCCATGAACCATTGTTCAATACCCTATGAACCATGCGTGCGTTTTCCCCTTCATGAATATTCGGTTCTTTGAGATGTGTAAATCGTTGTGTATCAAATGAGTATATTTATTTTGAGTGCATAGTGCTCTGCTTGACAATCAGAAATAGTGTTTGTGGCAAGAATGCGGATGAGGGCATTGTGAAAGTACTAAACAAAGTGCTACGAAAATTCAATTGATTTCTCCACAAACGAGCCGCAACAGTGCCACATCATTACTATGAAATTTGTATGAGAATGAAGCAAGCACCCCCAGGCGACCTCGCTTCTCTGTTAAAATAGTGCTAAAAAAAAGTTTTCTTATTTTGTTCTCGCTTGTTTTTCGTATCTTTGCAGCACTATTATTGTTGAAACATGAGGACGTTTGACATCAACCGTAGAAGAAAAGCCTTCATTCTGCTGACGCTATATCTGATGATATTGGCGGCCAGTGTGTTGCATGTGCATGACCACGAGCAGGAGAAGCAAACGGTATGTCAGGATTGTATTTCTCATGTGCATCATGGTGGGCACATCTCGCAAGGCACGTTGATGGATATTGGCTGTGCATTGTGTGCCTTCCTCCATTCATATTATTTCGCACCACAGGTGTTGATGCTTTCGGCGGCGGTACTTGTGGTTGTTGTGTGTACGGTAAGACAGAAACAGAATGTAGTCTGCCGCACCGTCTCTCTGCCGCCTCTTCGAGCCCCTCCGTTTTTGTATTGACCCTTTATTTTTGTTCAATTCATTAACAGTGGGGAGAGTTGTGGCTTTTCCCTGAAATTCTCGTTTTTACGATGTTTATGCAAAATTGCTTGCGGTCTCTGCTGCTGGCTTGCTGTTTCGTCGTGACCCTTTGCGCCCAAGCGAATGATAGTCTCAAGACCATTCGTCTTCGGGATGTGTCTGTCAGGTCTGTTGTGGCTTTGAGGACACAGCCTGTGGGTCAGCCGTCTGTACGTGTTTCAGCCGAAGAGTTGAGGCTGAACATGGGGCATAGCCTGATGGATGCACTCTCTCACACTGAGGGTGTGCAGGCTATAGATATTGGTGTGGGATTCAGTAAGCCCATGATACGCGGATTGGGCTTCCAGCGTATTGCGGTCACGGAGAATGGTGTGAGACAGGAAGGACAGCAATGGGGCGCTGACCACGGACTGGAGATAGATGCTTTCCATGTGGACAGTGTGCGTGTGGTCAAGGGACCTGCCTCAGTTCTTTATGGTAGTGATGCCATGGGAGGAGCGATAGAGATTCTTCCTCCTCGCTTTCCTCGTCGGGACTCCATTTCGGGTGAGGTTCTGTTGGCACATGAGCGTGTCAGCTCTGGATTGAGTGGTTCTGTCATGCTACAGATGAAGCGAGGCAGAGTCTTTGCCAGAATGCGCTACACCGAGAGGCATTGGGCTGATTACCGTGTGCCAGCAGATAGTTTCACCTATCTCAGCATGCGACTGCCCATCTTGCAGCGTAGGCTCAAGAACACGACTGGTATGGAGCGAAGTGCCAATGTGCTGTTGGCCTATCGTCATGGAGGCTTCCAGAGTCGCGTCAATCTGAGTGACAGTTATCAGAAGTCAGGTTTTTTCAGCGGGGCTCATGGTGTGCCCAGCGTTGCTAATCTTCAGGGTGGAGGCAGTCGTTGGGATGTGGAACTCCCTTATAGTGTGGTCAATCATCTGAAGGTGACTTCCACCAGCACTTGGACTACTCGTCTGTTGCAGACGAGCCTGACATTGGGCTATCAGGTTAATCATCGTGAGGAATGGAGCAGGTTTCATACCCACAATCTGGAGCAGACTCCTCCTGAGACTGATCCCGACAAGGAACTGATGTTTCATCTTCAGACTGCCAGTGGACAGTTGCAGGTTCGTCTTGCTCCTTCTGCTTCCTGGCAACATTGCTGGGGTGTGTCGGCTGTCATGCAACACAATGGCATTGGTGGGTATGGCTTTCTCATTCCTGCCTATCGCCGTGATGAATGGGGTGCTTTCTACTTGGCAAACTATCGCCGTTCGTCCTCCCTGCTGTTTAATGCCAGTGTCCGTTACGACATGGGACATATCCACACGCGTGCTCATGGGGAATATGTGCATGAGGTGAACAGACGCTTCCACGACTACTCTATGGCTTTGGGAGTGGAGTACATGCCTGCTGAGGGACATCAATTGCGAGGCTCTATAGGACGTGCATTCAGATTGCCTTCTGCCAACGAACTGACTTCTAATGGAGTGCATCATGGTGCATTCAGACATGAGCTGGGCGACAGCCACCTTGTCAGCGAACAGGGCTGGCAGTTGGATCTTGCCTACACGATGAGGCTGGCAGGATGGGAGGTGTCGCTCTCTCCATTTTGCAGTTATTACCCTCATTTCATCTCTCTGCATCCCACAGGACGCTGGTCGTCTCTTCCCGACGCTGGACAGGTGTATCAGTATGTGGATGCCGCCACCACGCTTGCGGGTGGAGAGGTGCGCGTCAAGACAAGGCTGCTGGGAAGGTTGAACTATACGTTGTCGGGTGAATATGTCTATACCTATGACCATCATTCACATACAGCCACTCCCTTCTCGCCTCCTGCCACGATGCGCAATACAATCAGTTGGGAAGATTCCCGATGGCAGTGTTTCGTGGAGTGCCAGAGTGTGGCGGCTCAGCGTAGGGTATGCCATAACGAGGATGCCACACCAGGCTACAACCTCTTTCATGCGGGAGGAAGCGTGGACTTCAGATTGCGTGAAAACAGATTGTCTTTAATCATTCATGCACGCAACTTGTTCAACACTTCCTACCTGAATCATCTTAATTTCTATAGGAAAATCGACCTGCCAGAAGCGGGTGCAGATATCCAGACAACTATTCGTTTCACATTTTAAATAATATAACTAAAAATATATCAATTATGAAAAAGTCTTTTGTATTTTATATGATTCCTCTTTCTTTGTGTCTATTCTTTTCTGCTTGCAGTGACGACAATGATGCAGACACGGTGAAGCCTGTCATCAGCCTGCATGAACCAGAGGATGGTGACGAGTTGCGCATTGGTAGTGATGTGCACTTCGAGGCTGACTTCTCAGACAATGAGATGTTGGGAAGTTACATGGTGGAGATTCACAATAACTTTGACGGCCATGACCACAAGGTTGCCGCAACTCGTGCAGAGGGGAGCGAACCATTCTTCTTCAAGAAGTCGTATGACCTTTCTGGGCAGCGCAACGCACATGTGCATCATCATGATATTGTCATTCCTGCAAATGCCACGCCTGGCAATTACCACTTGATGATCTATTGCACTGATGCGGCTGGCAATCAGTCATTGGTGGCTCGTAGCATTGTCCTTTCTCACGAAGCCGAGCATCATCATGAGCATGGGGAAGAGCACGATGATGAACATCATGATCATCACGAGGATTAATCTTCATGAATATTGATGAAAATAGACCTCCATGACTGGTCGTGAGGCTGGTCACAATAAATGAAGAAGGAGATAAACGCAGGAAAATAGCGTTTGTCTCCTTCTCTTTTATGGATTTAGATGCCAATATGTGGCAGACACTACGGTGTGGGAACTGGTGTTTTCCATACCTTATTAATATATACACCCATTCGGTGTTAGATTGGGTCTGATGTCTCTCGCCATATGTCAGATTCCTCACGCATGGGTGTGTCATGGTGACTAATTCGCAAAATTCATATTTCCATCAATTTGCAAAATGGACATTGATGGTAAGGAATGCCCGAACGTCAGTTTCCATCTCAGCCTCCTTCTCGTCCTCATTTCCCTTCATGTCGTCAAAGAAAAAAAGGTGTTGGAACTATCCCAAAGGCGTCTCGAACTCATCTCGAAGGCATCTCGAAGGCTCGCAGAAGCATGGGGAGGAGATGTTTGTCCGTGAAGGATTATTTGTTTTTGCTTTTCACGTCAATTGGACATGAGTGTGCGAGTGGCTATTGATGGTTGGATAGAGTTTGTGCGTACGAATGATGTGAGTTCGACATAAGAGACTCATGTCTGTTTGGTTAAAAGAAGATGCTTGTCGCAAACAGGCTTGATATGTGCTATTGGCTGACAATCAGTCTTAGGCTGTCTGCCTTCACGCGTTCTTTCAGCCAAGTGCTGAGTCGTCTATGGTTTTCTGGTGTTATCTTGCCTTCACAGTCCACCACTGCCAGCACATAATTGCGGGTTTTAGTTGTGTCTGCATGGGCTTCGGTTGCTTTGGCAATGGCGATGCTCCTCACAATGGGGAACATAGCCTTAGCCTCTCTGCGGACATCCTTGCCCAAGTCGGCATAGCGAGTGTAGGCGTTCAGTTCAGATTCCAGTTTTTGTATTTGTGCAGACTGCTCTATCAGTTTCTGCTGGTTGGCTATGGTGCTTGTGGTGGCAGAGGCAAGTTCTTTGTTGAGCAATAGGAGGCTGTCGGTTTGTGAACCTTGTATGACATTGAGTTTGTATTCTCCCAGTCCGTATTTGCTCATCAATCCTTGTGCTCTATTCAGTTCATTGTCGGGAATGATTTTGCCCACAGCCACAATATTGAGTGTTTTGGCATTGTCATCCCTTTCTTCAGAGATGATGCGTGTGCCTTGGTAGTCCAGTTCAGCCTTTACGAACTTGCTGCTGCTGTTGTTGAGCATGCTTCGTGTGATGATTCTGATGGTCATGTATGCAGAAGGAATCATCGTTAGTATCACCACGCCAATGATATATTGGTTCACCTTCTTCATGCGTGCAGGATTGACAAACTGCTTGTGTTCAAACTTCAGCATTCTTACACCCACATAGGTGGCAAGGATGATGAAAACCGTATTGATGAAGAAGAGATAGAAAGCACCAAGGAAATACGAAAGGTTGCCCACCGCCAGTCCGTAACCAGCCGTGCAGAGTGGTGGCATGAGGGCTGTTGCGATTGCCACGCCTGGTATCACGTTTCCCTTGCCCTTGGTGGAGATGGCGAGGATGCCTGCAGCTCCACCACAGAGGGCTATAAGCACGTCGTAGAGCGTGGGTGAAGTGCGGGCAAGCAACTCTGACTGAGCCTCGTTGAGCGGTGTGATGAGGAAGTAGGTTGTAGCGGTGGCTACACTGATGGTTGTTGCTACAAGGTAACTGGTGATGGAACGCTTGAGAAGGTCAAGGTCGGTAATGCCAATAGCCAATCCCATACCGATGATAGGACCCATCAGTGGTGAGATCAGCATGGCGCCAATGATGACTGCAGTGGAGTTTACATTCAACCCCAATGAAGCAATAAGGATGGCAAACACCAATACCCATAGATTTGCTCCGTGGAAGGGCACACCACTGTTGATTTGCCTGATTGTCTCCTCCTCGTTTTCCTTGTCGGGCACGGCATTAAAGTATCCCTTTATCACTTGCCACAGCGTTTTGTTGTTGTGCGTCATAGGCATATATGTTTTCTGCTATGCTTGATTCTTATCTACAAAGACCATTTCATGGCGCTTGTCAGCCACGATGCTGATGTAGCGGTCATACTTCCGAAGCAGCCATGATCTCTTCCTTGTTCTTTTTTGCTTGCAAAGGTAGAGAAAAAAAATAATACAGGCAAATAAATTTATTCACATATCCTCTTGTAGAGCGGTACTTGTGTTCACTCTGGATAGTTCAGATTTGCTTCAGTGGCTTGTTCAAGCACTTCGTGGAGGTATTTGGCGGCTTCCCAGCGTGCTTCGGGAAGACTCATGAGGAGATAGTTGCCACAATCTCGGGCAGACTGCCCAGGAATGTCCCCCTCGAAGTGAGCAATGAATCTGAATGTTTCACACATGAGAGGAAGGATGTCTTGAGAAGTGAGGTCTCCCCTGAGAAGGAGATAGTTGCCTGTGAGGCAACCCATTGGTCCCCAATAGATAACGCAGTCTGCCCATGTTGGATGATTGCGGAGAAAAGTGGCTGCAAGGTGTTCCATGCAGTGGATGGCAGAAGGCGAAAGAGCAGGTTCACGGTTGGGCTCTTTCATACGAATGTCGAAAGTGGTGATTGTATCGCCACCTACTTGATCTTTTCTGCTCACATAGATGCCACGAAGCAGTCGCTCGTGGTCGATGGTGAATGATGCTATCTTTTTCATGATTTGGTTCTAAATGTCTGCAAAGATACCAAAAAATCATCGAATAAAAGGAGTGGAAATAGGTCTAAAAGTCGAAAACGGTATTCTTTTAGTTGTTTGAGGTGTTATTTATTATTAAATATGTCTCAAACCGTGCTGTGAGGAACGGAATAATCAGTAACTTTGCAAAACTTTTTGAAAGGACGATATGTGCTTAGGCATAAAGAGTCAAGGGAAAAGAGGGAAAAGATTGTCATTTGATGAAAGGCTTCATGGAAAAAGAAGGTCGGGAATGGAATTCTTCATGAGGCTTGGAATGAAAAAATAATCAGAATATAAAAGTAAAGAAAAAGTATTGTGAAAATGAAAGGCAAAGAATTGCTGATGAGTCTTGGCATGCTGCTGGCTGGCATTTTTAGTGCCACGGCTCAAGAACGAGATGGTGCTCTCGCTTCGGCAGACATGATGAACTTGACGCTTGAGAAAGCGATTGAGATTGCATTGGCTGAAAACCCCACCATCCGAGTGGCAGACAAGGACATTCAGTTGAAAAAGATTGCTGACACGGAGGCTTGGCAGGCTTTGTTGCCAACGGTAGATGCCAACTTGTCTATGGCGGACAATATTCTCGTGGCAGAGATGGTGACTGGAATGGGTAAGTTCAAGATGGGTGTGGATGGTACTGTGACTGCTATTGGTGCTGCCACATTGAGCCTTCCTGTGTTTGCCCCTGCTGTTTATCAGAACATGAAACTGACTAAGCAGGATATTAAATTGGCTCAGGAGAAGGCTCGTGGAAGTCGTTTGGACCTGATCAATCAAGTGACGAAGGCGTATTATGGTGCTCTTCTTTCTGATGACAGTTATGATGTGATGAAGCGCAGCTATGATGTGGCAAAAGAAAACTATGATGTAGTGAACAACAAGTTTCAGGTGGGTAGTGTGAGCGAATATGATAAGATCTCGGCAGAGGTACAGGCTCGCAACATGAATGCCGCTGTAGTGAGCGCAGAGACTGGCAGAAAGTTGGCGTTGCTCCGCCTGAAGGTGTTGATGGGTGTGACTGCTGATGTGGAAATAAACATCAGCGATTCGCTCAAGGCGTATGAGGATGCAATCCTCCTCTTTGATGGCGACTACATGGGTCATGAACTTGACAACAACTCTTCTCTCCGACAATTGGACTACAACATGGCTCTTTTGGAGCGTTCGCAGAAGGTGCTGAGAACAAACTTCATGCCCAAGGTGACTGTGTCTCTGACAGGGCAATACCAGAGTCATGCCAACAACAACTGGAATGTGTTCGGCTATCGCTACTCACCAAGTTCCACATTGCAGATTGCCGTGAATGTGCCTATCTTCCACGCCAGTTCTTGGACTAAAATCAAGAGCAGTAAGGTGCAGATTGCACAGTTGGAAGATACTCGCATCAACACACGTCGCCAGTTGGCTATGTCTGCTGAAAGCTACAGCAGGAACATGGCAAGCACTGTGGCTCAGGTGGAAAGCAACGTAGAGGCTGTGAAACAGGCTCGGAAGGCTGTGGATATTGCAGGCAAGCGATATGAGGTGGGACGCGGCACCATTCTGGAACTTAACCAGAGCGAGACAGCCCTCACTCAGGCAGAACTGACGCATGTGCAGTCGCTCTATGACTACTTGACAAACTTGGCAGACCTTGACTATACATTGGGTCGCGAAACATATCTGAAATGAGACAAATAAAGAAAAGCATGAGATACTACCATTTTTTATCAGTTGTCGCTCTTGCCCTCTTGATGGTGGCATGCGACAATAAAGACGACAAGGCTGGTGCAGCCCAGGCCAAGCCACAGGTGAAGATTGCCAAGGTGGCCAGTGAGAATATTGCACAGACAGAGACTTACACAGCCACAGTGGAAAGCGATGTGAAGAATAACATTGCCCCCAACGCTCCTTATCGCATAGAGAAAATCTATGTGGATGAAGGTGACTATGTGAGGAAAGGTCAAGTGCTTGTGCAGTTAGATGCCAGCAACCTCCGCCAACTTAAACTTCAGTTGGAAAATCAGAAGATAGAGTTCAACCGCACAGAACAACTCTATCAGGTGGGTGGCGCCAGCAAGGCTGAATACGACAATGCCAAGATGCAGCTTGATGTATTCTCTACCCAATATCGTCAGTTAGTGCAGAACACCCAGTTGGTGTCTCCTATCAGCGGTGTGGTTACAGCCCGCAACTATGACGATGGAGATATGTATGGCAATCAGCCAGTATTGACCGTGGAGCAGACCAACCCTGTGAAGGTGATCATCAATGTATCCGAGATTCATTATAAGAATGTGAGCAAAGGCATGCCTGTGGACATTCTGCTGGATGCCTACGAGGGTGAGTCATTCTACGGAAAGGTGACTCGCATCAATCCTTCTGTAGATGTCGCAACTCACACATTCCCTGTAGAGGTGACAATAGCCAATCAGGGTCAGAAGGTGCGTCCAGGCATGTTTGCACGTGCCGCCATTAGTTTTGGTGAGAAAAACCATGTGGTCGTGCCAGACGAGGCGCTCGTGAAGCAGATTGGTGCGGGCGACCGCTATGTGTATGTGTATAAGGACGGAAAGGTTTCCTACAACAAGGTACAGCTTGGTAAGCACATAGAGGACAAGTACGAAATCATCAGTGGTGTGAATCCTGGTGATGAAGTGGTGATTGCAGGTCAGAGCCGATTGGCTAATGGCAAGGAAGTGGAAGTGGTAAAATAACAGCACGCATACACATTAATAATATATGAGTATATATGAAGGTGCGGTCAAACGACCGATTATGACAAGTCTCTGCTTTCTGGCAGTGATTATATTGGGTATCTTCTCGGCAATCAAGTTGCCTGTGGACCTCTACCCAGACATTGATACCAACACCATCATGGTGATGACCTACTATACAGGTGCAAGTGCGGAGGACATAGAGAACAACGTGACTCGCCCGCTTGAGAACTCTCTTAATGCGGTGGAGCATTTGAAGCACGTAACCAGCAACAGCCGTGAAAATATCTCTGTGATCACGCTGGAGTTTGAGTATGGTTATGACATTGATGTCTTGACCAACAATGTGCGAGACAAACTGGATATGGTTTCTAATCAACTTCCTGATGGTGCACAGAAGCCTATCCTCTTCAAGTTCTCCACTGACATGATTCCTATCCTGATGCTTTCAGTTCAGGCCACTGAGTCACGTCAGGCTCTCTATAAGATATTGGATGAGAATGTAGCCAACCCGTTGGCGCGTATAGACGGAGTGGGTACAGTGAGCATTGCAGGTGCTCCAGAGCGTGAGATTAATATCTATATGGATCCTCGGAAGATGGAGGCATACAACTTGAGTCCTACTCAGGTGGCCAGCGCCATCTCGGCAGAGAACCACAACGTGACAAATGGTACGATGGATATTGGTACACAGACATTCACCGTGCGTGTGGAGGGTGAGTACAAAGATCCTCAGCAGATGCTGGATGTGATTGTTGGTTCTCGCAACGGGGTGAACATCTACTTGAAGGATGTGGCACGCATTGTGGATAATCTGCAAGAGCGTTCACAGAAGGCTTTCACAGACGGAGTGGAAGGTGCTATGATTGTGGTGCAGAAGCAGAGTGGTGCTAACTCTGTGGAAATCTCCAACAAGGTGATAGCCATGCTGCCCACGTTGAGAAATAATCTTCCGCCAGATGTGAAACTTGATGTGATGGTGAACACTTCTGAAAATATCTTGAACACCATCGACTCTCTGGAGGAGACCATTGCTTATGCCATGCTCTTTGTGGCATTGATCGTGTTTATCTTCTTGGGCAGATGGCGTGCCACCATGATTATTGTGATCACGATTCCTATGTCGTTGATTGCTTCGTTCATCTATCTGTATGCCACAGGAGGCTCTTTCAACATGATTTCCCTGTCGTGCCTCTCCATCGCTATTGGTAATGTGGTGGACGATGCCATTGTGGTGCTGGAGAACGTGACAACGCATATCGAACGTGGATCAAACCCTAAACAGGCGGCTATCCATGCCACAAACGAGGTGGCCATTTCTGTTATCGCTTCTACATTGACCATGATTGCAGTGTTCTTCCCATTGACGATGGTGAGCGGTATGTCGGGCGTGCTCTTCAAACAGTTGGGCTGGATGATGTGTATCATTATGACCATCTCTACCACAAGTGCTTTGTCGTTCACTCCTATGCTCTGTTCACGGATGTTGCGTTTGCAGAAGAAGCAGAGCAAGATGTTCAAGAAACTCTACGGCCCTATTGGTCGTGCACTGGATAAACTGGATGACTGGTATGAGCGTAGAATCAATTGGGCTGTGCGTCATCGTTGGACGGTGATTGGTGCAAGCATGGGCATCTTCGTGTTGAGCATTGTGCTGACATCAGTGATTGGCATTAAGAGCGAGTTCTTCCCAACCAACGACTCTGGTCGTGTGGGCGTAACCCTTCAGTTGCCTGTGGGCACTCGTGTGGAAATCTCCGAGAAATTGGCTAAGGAACTGACAGCCAAGTGGAGAGAACGCTATGGCAAGGACATGGAGGTTTGCAACTTCTCTGTAGGTCAGGCAGGCGACAACAATACATGGGCTTCGCTTTCTGACAATGGAGCACATATTGTGTCGTTCAACATCATGATGGTGCCATCCAACGAACGTGATAAGGGTCTGGCGGAAATCTGTGATGAGATGCGTGCCGACTTGAGGCAGATACCTGAATTGGCCAAATATATGGTGAACCTGGGTGGCCAGAGTGGTGGCAGAGGCATGGGTGGTCAATCCACCGCTTCTTTCGAAATCTATGGATATGACATGGATGCTACCTACGGTGTGGCAGAGCGTTTGGCTAATATGTTCCGTGATAATGAGATGATCACACAGGTCAATATCTCTCGTTCAGACTATCAGCCTGAGGTGCTGGTGAACTTCGACCGTGAGAAGTTGGCGCAGCAGGGCATCAACCTCAGCACAGCGGCAAATGCTGTCCGTTCACTCATCTATGGTTCGGTGTTGAGCCGTTATCGTGAGGATGGTGAGGAGTATGAGATCAAGGTGCGCTACGAACCCACAGCCCGTGTGTCCATCGAGGACATTGAGAGCATGGTTGTTCCCAATGCTCAGGGTCAGAACGTGCGCGTCCGTGATATTGCCCATGTGACAGAAAGTTCCATTCCTCCTACCATCGAGCGCAAGGACCGCCAGCGCATTGTGACTGTCAATGCTGTGTTGGCTGATGGATATGCGCTCTCCGATGGTGTGGAACTGGGTGAGTCATTCTATCCTCAGTTGGAGATTCCACCGGGTGTCATTGTGCAGGTGGCTGGTTCGTATGAGGATCAGCAGGACTCTAACCGTGACCTCGGCACACTGGGCATTCTTATCATTATTCTCGTGTTTATTGTGATTGCAGCCCAGTTTGAATCCTTGACCTATCCATTCATTATTATCATCTCCGTTCCATTCGCATTCTCGGGCATTCTCTTTGCTTTGATGCTGACAGGCACGAACTTGAACATCATGTCAATGTTGGGTGGTATCATGTTGATTGGTATTGTGGTGAAGAATGGTATTGTGTTGATTGACTACACACAGTTGCTTCGTGAGAGAGGCGTTGGTCTGATTCGTTCGGCAGTGATAGCAGCACGTTCACGCTTGCGTCCAATCTTGATGACCTCGCTCACCACTATTCTTGGCATGTTGCCTATGGCTGTGAGTCAAGGCGTGGGTGCTGAGATGTGGCGACCTTTGGGTGTGGCTGTGATTGGTGGTCTGACCCTCTCCACCATCCTTACGCTGATCTACACTCCTTCCATGTTCTGTATCTTCGGTGGTGTGGGCATCAAGCGCCAGCGTCGTATCTTGAAGGAGCAGCGTGAGCTTGAGGCTTACTGGAAGGAGCACAAGGCAGAGGAGATGCTGACTGCCACACGTTCCAGCAAGAAGGAGAAGAAATCTCAGCAAGACATTTAACGGCATTGCGCTTGACAAGAGTTGCTTTGCTTGAAAAGAGATGAAGTAATTGACCATTGGCTATTGAAGTTCTCTCCCTTCGGGGAGAGGCTTCTCAACTCAAAATTCAAATATGAAATCAGTATTTATCGTATATGACAAGGCGCATCACGACAATGTGATGGAGGTGCTTGATGACTGCAATGCTCGTGGCTACACTTTCTTTGAGCAGGTGGGCGGACGTGGCACTCTGAATGGTGAACCCCATTTGGGTTCTCACGCTTGGCCCTCTATGAACAGTGCTATTATCACTATGGTGGACGAGGCGAAGGCAGAGTCTTTGCTGAATCACCTGAAACAGTTGGATGAGGATGAACCCATGTTGGGTCTGCGTGCCTTTGTGTGGAATGTGGAAAATACCATCTAACCATCTGTGTGACTCTCTGTAGTGGAGCGAGTCCGATGCTTTTTGCTGAATCCCATTTACTTTTTCAGAGAAGTAAATGGGATTCAGTCGTATAAAGAAGATATCTTCTTTATATACAATGGCTTATAGACCGAAGGGGAGTCAATGCTTGTGAGGGAAAAAACGCATGCGTGGTTCAATGGCTGATGAACAATGCTTCAAGTGCCAATGAAGCATTGTTCATCAGTCATCGAGGCATTGTTCGTTTGCCGATGAAACATTGTTCGTTGAAGTGTCTTATATAGAAAAAGAAGGTTCTTCCTCAACTAACTTGAAGAAGAACCAAAGCAGTAGCAACTTTTTTTCGTTGATTTACTGATTCAATAGACCATTATTTTCCTGATTTTGCCGACACTTTCCTGATGGGATGGACACTCTGTCTTGATTGGTGTGTGATGTTGCCCTTTTCATCATCATAGGCATCACAAACACTAAAGCAAAGATGGAAGAGGCAAGTCCGCTGATAGAACCGATGGCAAATGAGAACCAGAACCGCTCCTCAGGACCGTCAATCAGGAAAGGAATCAACCCGAGGATGGTGGAGAGCACCGTCAAGAAAATCGGAATGATCTTGTGATTGTATGCTCTCAGATAGTGCCGTCCATTGCGATTATACTCATTCATCAGGTAGATGCCGGCATTAACGGTCAAGCCACACAAGAGCACCATGGCGGCATATCCACCTGTTCCAAACTCCACCCCTCCAAAGTGATAGGTCAGGAACAGACCTGTCAATGAGGCTGGTATCAGCAAGATGATGACCATTGCTTGGTATAAACTCTCAAACAGGATGGAACAGATGAAGAAGATGATCACAGCCACCAGACCAATCAGCCAATACTGCGTGCCATTATCCTCATAATAACCATAGGTGGAGTTCAAGCACCTGAAGCCCACAGGAAACTTTGCATTGAACTCATCCGTGATGCTCTTGATATATCTGTACGTATAAGTATAAGAGCCCAGCACATTGAATGCCACACTCAAGGTATATTCCTGATTCTCACGAGGAATGCAGTTCTTTGCCTCCCTATGAGTAATCTTCATGTAGTCAGAAACCCTTACGTCACGCCCTCCTACCTTCACATACGAGTTGTCCAACTGCCACAAGTCAAAGCCCTCATACTGATTTGGACGGAGAATGATGTCATGTTGCTGTCCACTCTGCCTGTTCGCCATCAGCAAGTGATCAATCAGCAAACTGGACAAAGCACTATGAATGTCCTGAATACGTACACTGTCCTGCGCAAGTTTCTCCCTGTCATAATCCATATACAGTTCCTCCTCTTGATTCTGATGACCAGGCGTCTCTATTGAGAGATCCATCACACGGTTATTCGCACTCATCCTTTTGCACATATCCTCTGCAAACCTGTACAACCTGTCATAGTCATACCCCGCAATCTCAATACTGTTGGAACGATACTGCAAGTTCAGAGAGTTGCTGAAACCTCTATCGCTCACTCCATACGTGCTCCAGTCAGCGCCACCAATAGTGATGAGTTTGCTGATCACCTTGTTCTCCAGTTTATAAGGAAATCCTGTCTTGAGATATTCCGGCTTGAACTCCACTATGATGCTCGAGCCCCATCCACTCACATTGGTCTCATATCGCTTGATTTCCTTGTATTGAGACAAAAACGCCTCTATCTGTTCCACCTTCTCGTTCAGTTGCTTGGCTGTTCCACCCAGAGGCATCCGCCCTTGGATGTTGAGTTTCATCTCCTCTCTTGGAGGACTATAGGTGTTGCTGCCCAATGTGTCAATGAAGAGATACAGCGACCATGCAAAGGCACCGGCCGTCAGCACCAATAGTGGCCATCTGAAAATGCGATGCCAGGCGATGCTTAGATACTTTTTGTAAAAGCCATTCCATTTGGTGATGAATGCCAGATGATGAGGTTTTCCTGCCTGCATGCTGGTGTATCCAAGTTTGCTGACCAAGGCGGGAGCAAACAGGGCAGACACCAGCACAGCCACTGCCAAGTTGATCATTACCATCCAGGAGAAGTCATAGAGGTCGTTCTTTAGATAATCCGGCAGCCAGAAGATGATGACCAACGAACCAATCGTTGTCAGCATTGCCCCCAGTATGCCATGAAACGCTTGATGATTGTGATGATAACTGTAGTGGTCCACCATCACTATGGTCGAGTCAATGATTAGTCCCAACGACACCGTGATACCCGCTATTGAGAAAGGATGCAACCTCATGCCCAGCAGCCAATAGAAGATGACAGCAATCAGGATATTGGCCAACAAGGTTGATGCGATGATGAAGAGATACTTCACATTGCGCTTGCTGAAATATACAAACAGAAGCAGAATGAGCAGAGACATACCACTTCGGACAATCAACTTGTTGAATTCAGACAGTTGCTCTTCCGCACGGTCATATGTGGTGGTGTAGGTTAGTTTCTTCTGTTGAGAGACCTTTGTTTCTTGATTCTCTGTTTCGCCCTGTGCTTTTTCAATCATATCCTTCACCTCTCCAGCCGTTCTTCTGATGTTGGCGTCCTCCTGTGCATACACATTCATATACACCGTGTTCATGCCATTCACCCTGTAATAGTTGTAGGGATCTTTCTCCTTATAGGTGACAGTGGCGAGGTTGTTCAGATAGACAATCTTGTCACCAATGGTTTTCACGGGAATGGTCTCAAAGCCTTTCATGTCAGGCTCTATCATGAGTGACAAGGTGATGCGTTCTCTTTCTCCTTTTTTATCCTTATGAATGACATCGCCAATGATGTCTTCTTTCCCCAAATAGTTGCTGATGGCACTGGCTATGTCAGAGGATGTCAGTTGATGCAAAGCCAGTTGCTCTGCATCGTATGAGATTTCCATGTAAATGTCATTTCCGCCTGTCACTTCCACTCGGTTAATATCCTCCAGCTTCTCCAACTGTAGTTTCATGCTTTTCTCCACCAACTGGCGTATTTCACGATCGGGCAGGTCTGCATTGATTTGGTAAGACAGCAAAGGTCTATTCTTCTCTTCCTTGATTCTGCTTGAGGTGACCTCACCACCGGAAAGTTCAGGGTAGGACACTCCTTGTGGGAACTTGTCTCTCATCTGTCGAAGGATGGAAGAAATTTCAAACTTGACACCTGAAACAGATGCGTCCTTCTTCAGATGAATCGTCACTGTGCCTGAACCAAATCTGGATTCAGAAGAGACAGACTCCACGCCCTTCACAGAACAGACCAGTCCTTCAATTCTGGAGGTCACGTTCTGCTCAATCACCTTGGCAGCAGTGCCCCACCAACTGTAGGAAATAGTCAAAGTCTTTCCCTGTCTGGGGAGAGGTTTGTCCGCAATATCCAATTTAGGTATCAATGCTGCACCGACCACCATCAGGATACACATCGTCAGCAATATGGAGAATGAGTGCTTCATGCTTTCTTTCTTATTCTTTTATATATAATGTAGTAAACAAGTGGAACAAAGAACAGACTCACCAATGTGCCTGTCACCATGCCCACAATGAGAGTAAGTGAGAGCGGGAACTGGATGGCAGAACCCATGTCGCTCTTGTGCATAAAGGGCAACAAAGCCAAAATCGTAGTCAATGAAGTCATGACGATAGGCTTCAGTCGTCTTTGTCCTGCCAACACAACAGACTTCAGCAATGGCATGCCTGATCTGTATAGGCGGTTGATGGTGTCAATCTTGAGGATGGAGTCATTAATGACAATACCGCTCATCACAATCAGACCTATCATCGACATGATATTAAGGGATTCTCCACAGACCCAAAGCAACAGCAATACAATACTCACATCCACCACAATCTCCGTCAGGATGATGGCAGGTTGTAGCAGACTCTCAAACTGGGCTGCCATGATGAAGTAGAGTAGCAACACTGCCACCATCAATATTAATGTCAGTTCTTTGACCATCGTTCTTGAATCGAAGTAACTTCCATGAAAGGTTGGTTTCAGCGTGCAGGCTTCCAGTTTGGACTTCTTTTCCAGATGGCTCATGACCTCCTCCACCTGTCGATCTGTTGCATGTTCTGCCATGATGGGGTAGAACTCGCCCTCGTTGCTGGCACAGAGCCTCTTGAAGTTTTCCGTTTTCTGTACATTCACAAGATAGGAAAGAGGGATGTTCACCCCTTCATTGTTGGTGATACTATTAGACAAGATGGTCTCGGCATCGCGCATGTCCTGTCCAATGATGACCGGTACATTCTTCGCTCCATTGGCAATCTCATATATGCGATTGCTTCCCGCCAGTTCCTTCAGTCTTCCATACAATTGCTGATAAGACACATGGTAGAATGCCAATTGCTCAGGGTTTGCTATGTAGCGCAAGTCTTCCTCTGTTGCCACAGGCTGAATGCCTAACATTGGGAAATCTCTATGCAGTTCAGCCACAAATTCTCTGGCTTCACTGGTTGAGGGTCTTCCTCCTTCCTTCTTCTGGAGCCGAATTTCCAAATTGGGTTGGTCAGTCTGGAAAATGACATCATATATGTTGCCTGAGATGCCAAACTCCACTTTGGCTTTAGGATAATGCTTGCCTACATATTCCATGATGGCAGTCTGGACAGAATCCAGACTCTTCATGTCTCTGGCTTTCATATACACTACAGCCTCACTACTGGTCAGGTCTTTGGTGTGTGAGAGGATAAACTCCTGCACACCTGCCACAGATGTGGAAGTCTCCAGACTCTTTTGTACCTTGCTGATTACTTCCTGCACCCTGCGGTCATTCTCCTCTGTACTGATGCCTGCATTCCAGTCCACTGTCATCAGTGCATCCTCATGCTCAATGGATGGCATTCTCTCCTTCTTTACATAGGAGAACACCACAACAATAAGAGCAATGGCAGATATTGCAAGGGTAACGCAGGTTTTTGCATGGCGAAGTGTCCATCGCATACCTTTCTCATAGTATTTCATTAAGGTCTTTTCTGTTTGGGTAATAGGTTTTGTCCGCTTCACCCCATTCTGCATCCATTTCTTGTGCAGAGCATAATAGTACACAGGAACTACGGTTGCTGAAACAGCAAGTGAGGCAAACAAAGCGATGGTAACTCCCATGGCCTGGTCATAGAAAAGTGCACCCGCTGTTCCGCTGAGGAAGATGAGAGGAATAAAGACAGAACAAGTGGTCAAAACAGAACTGAGCATTGGCATGAATACCTCTTTAGTGCCACTCACGGCATCTCCCCTCTGCTGGATATTGTCAATGACGATGATGGCATTGTCCACAATCATGCCCACACCCAATATCAGTCCAGATAGGGAAATGACATTGAGGGAGATGCCCAGCACATAGAAACTGAGCAATGTCAATATGAGTGAGAAAGGAATGGAAATGATGATGAGCAACGGTGTGCGCCACCCTCTGTCAAAGAGAAACAGAATCAGACAAGCCAAGAAAGCACCCAACAGCAGATTCCACTCAAGATTGCTCATGGAATAAGTCAGCAGTTGTGTCTGATCTCTCGTCATGTTGAAACAGACATCTGGATAGTCCTTACGCAGTTCCACAAGCAGGTTTTCCATGCTTTCCTGTAGGTCTGCCATTTGAACATCATTCTGTTTGATGACAGCCAGCGAAATGGCATCCTTGCCATCGCTGCGTACGATACCGCTTCTCACAGCCGTCACTTCCTTGACCTCACACACATCCTTCAATTGAAGCATTCTGCCTTCATGATGCAGATAGATGTTTTCAATGTCCTCCTTGTTCAGAATCTGTGAGTCAAAATGGATGCTGTATCTGTAGATACCGCTCGACACACTCAGTGCTCCCAATACTATATTGTTGTCACTGATGGCAGTTTCTATGTCATGTGTGGTCATGCCTAACGATTCAAGCCTGCTCATGTCTGGCACACATTGAATCTCAGTTCCTGCTGTACCGCTGAAGTCCACCATGGCAGTCTGAGGTAATTGCTCTATGCGCTTCACAATCACATTGCGAACCAATGAGGACAGTCTTCCTATCTGGCTGTCATCAGCGTCTGATGCAGATGACTTGGAACTGATGTCCACGTAAAAGGAAGGAATGTCCATGGCACTGGCTTTGACTACCTTTGGACGTTCCACATCTTTTGGCATGAAGTTCATGGCACGATCTATTTTCTCATTCACGTCGATGAAGAGCAGATCCATGTCTGTGCCTGGTTCAAAGGACAATGCAATGCTTCCGGCATCACGACGAGACTGTGTTTCTATGTCTTTGAGTCCCGACACCTGCGAGAGTTGATTGCGCATAGGAGTTACTAACTGTTGCTCCACCTCGCTAATGGATGCACCGGGGTTGGACATCTGCACAGTGATGCGTGGTATGTCTATCTCGGGCATGAGCGAGACAGGAATATAAGTGAGCGACAGAATGCCGACAGCCATGATGGCTATCAGCACCATCGTCACTGCGATAGGTCGATGTAGAAGTTGTTTAAGCATTGACAAATAGCTTTTTATAATATGTTAAAACAATTTGAAAGAAAGAGTTTATTCTTCCCTTGCGATGGTCACTTCCGTATCATCTGCCAAGTTGAGATTGCCAGAGGTGATGACCTTCTGCCCTTCATGAATTTCCGTTTCCTTCTTCTCACAGCCTGTGATGGCAAAACTTGTCAGGTTGCTGTAAGCAATATCCACGTAAGTCCATACGGCACGATGGGTCTTCTCGTCATACATGAATACCACATGATAGCCATCACGCTCTACCACCGCCTCCTTGGGAACAACAAACATGTTCGGCACCATGTTTTCCACCACAACTTTCACGTTCATGCCGTCCATGAGTCGATCTGCTGTGTTCTTAATTCTTGCCTTCACGCTCACCAGTCCCTTTGTATCTATGGTTGGATTTATCTCGGTCACAGTCCCTTCGTAAGCTTCATCTTCATGAACAAAAGGGGTCACCTTCACCACCTGTCCCTTGTGCATGAATGACAGTTCTGCTTCCAGCACCTTGAACTCCACGTCGAAATACGAGTCGTCAATCAGCGTGCAGAACCTGTCACCTCGTTGGTGCGGACGAGCCACTAAGTCGGCAATGCGACCACTGAAGGGGGCTGTCAGCCTACAGTCAGACAAGGCTGTCTGTGCTGACTGAAGAGCGAACTTGGCAGAATAATATCCAGAGGTCACCTCAGCACGCTTCAGCACATCCGCAGGAACAATGGTATTCCAGTTGTCAGAAGAGATGACATCGTATCCCAGACCAATCAGTTTGTCCTGAAGTTCCACCTTGGCTCTCTCCAGATCATGGTGCGCCTTGTCTAAATCAACAGAACGGTCTCTTGTCTCTGCTACAGCCAGCAATGTACCCGTCACCACATGTTGTCCATTCTGCACATTCACGCTCTGAAGCACGTCTCCGCCCTTCGGACACATGAGTTCTGCCTTGCGGATAGCAGCCAGTCGCCCATTACAAAGAATCTGCCTTGGAAAGGTCTGTATAGTCAAGGATATGGTATCCACTTCCGCAATGGCTTGTTCCTGCTCTGCAAAGAAAACTTCCTCTTCGCCATCCTTCTTGTCATTCTTGCAAGAAACAGCAGTTAATGCAAGCATGGCCACTATCACTAATCTCGTATTCATATTTATTTTCATACTATTGTGGTTTTATTATTGTTGTTTGACCAAAGATTCAAAATCCACCATCATCTCAGAGTTCGTGGTCCAATCATATAATGTTGATTTCTGCAGATGATAATAATCTGTCCAAAAACTCTGTAGTTGGAGTATATATTGCGCCTTGGCAGATTCCATCTCCTGTTGAGCCGTGTTGAGATCCGTCACAGAAATGGCTCCTGTCTCAAACCGTCTTCGGGTGATGTCATACCTCTCTTCCGCTATCTCCTGCGCTCTCATGGCATCCTTGCAGAGAGAGGGCTGTGAGTTGAAGTGCATCACCTTTCTTCTCAGTTCTTCCACATAGTCTTGATGCGACTGCTCTATCTTTGTTCTTGTCACATCCAACTGCGACTGTGCCATCTTGATGCGTCCCTTGCTCACTCCCCAGTCAAAGATGGGAAGTGATAGGGTGAGTCCCACAATCTCGTTGTCTCTCAAACGACTATAGGCAGAACTGAAACTATTGCCTGTCTGCGTGAATCCTACCTGACCATTTAGTGTCATCTGTATTCCCTTGTTAGCCTTTGCCTGCCTCAGGGCTCTCTCCGCTTCCAGCATTTGAAGTTTCTGCTCCCGAGTATGTGAGGAGTTAGAAATGGCTTTCTGTAAAACCATATCGGCACTTACCAGCATGTTTGGTATGACAAGCGGAGCTTGCAACTCTGCATTGGAATAATCACTGACACGCAGATAAGAGAACAGGTCATACATGGCATCATTGAGCGACAACTGGTTTCTGCTGACTGCCACACGGGCATTGAGCAACGACAACTCCATCTGGAGAACCTCGCTCTTGGTTGTAGTTCCCAGTGCTAAGCGTCGTTGAGCCATCTCATAAAGAGCCTCACGATCCGATAGTGTGGATACACTTTGTTTATAGTCAGACTGAGCTGTGAGCACACTGAAGAACAGGCTCGTAGTCCTCAATGCAATGTCTTGCATAGAGGTCATATAATTCTTCTGCGCAATCTCATACTCTATAGGGACAATTTTTTTATCCCATTTCATGGAATTGTATGAGCGTAGCGGTTGAGTATAGCTGATTCTCATGGGAATGGAGTTGTAGGTCTTCTCGTTGTAGGTGAATTGATCCAATCGATACAGATAAGACTGGAGAGACACCGTACCACCCGTGGCAGTTATCTTTTGGTCCAGCGAGAGTGTCATACTGTTAGACAGAGAGTTGTTGCCCACATACCTCACCTTGCCATCCTCGTAGTTTCGGGTCTCCACGATGGAATGGTCAAAGTTCATTATGCCTCCATTCAGGTTCACGGAAGGCAACTGTTCTGCCTTGAAGGATCGATACGTCCAGTAACTTGCAAGAAAGGAGTATCTTGCCAGTTTGGCGTCAAAAGAGTTCTGCTGTGCAATGCGGATAGCATCGGGAAGCGTCACCTGTTGGGCATGCGCATGGTAGAAGAATACCATGAATAGAAGAGCCGCAATTTGAAATTTTGGAGTGTTCGTCATCATTTTATAGAATTCATGTCATATTTTATTAGGAGATATTCAGAAGATCTTTTTTGTTGTTTTGTGAAATTAATAAATGGTTCACAAGCGTCAATTTCATCAATTTCAATATGGGTGTTGCCTGCATTCCATCTTGGAGTATAGAAAA
>JAAYDO010000096.1 GCA_012729225.1 Bacteroidales bacterium
CAGAATTGTTTGTGCTAAGGCCAAATGAAAGAGTTGACTTGAGATACCTTTTCTATGTTTCGATTTCTAAAGCTTTTAGACAAACTGGAAGCAACATGATGCAGGGGGCTGCTGGTCAGAAGAGGATAACAGCCGACTTCGTAAATAACTATCCAGTGGCCTTACCTAGACCTGAAGAACAGAGAAGTATAGCTAGCAGTCTTGAGAAAGCTACAGAGAAAATGGACTCCTTCATCTCAAAGATCGAAAAAAGCATAGAGCTTCTGAAGGAATATCGCTCCGCTCTTATCACAGCGGCCGTTACGGGCAAGATTGACGTTCGGGAGGAGGTACCGTAGTGAGCAAGACTTACGACGAGAAGAGCTTCGAAGAGGCAATTGAAAACTCTCTACTGAAGGAACCTCCTGTCGAATCGCTATACGGTCAGAAGGCAAAACAGACGGCTTTCGTCAGCGGTGGTTTCTCAAGCCGGAGACCGGATGAATATGAAAAGGAACTCTGTATGATTCCCTCCGATCTTCTCCAGTTCATCTATGCCACCCAACCAAAAGAATGGGAGAAATACCAGAAAGCGGCTGGCAACAAGGCCAAAGATAGCCTTCTCCAACGAATAAAGAATGCTGTGGACGATTACGGAACACTCTATATCCTTCGAAAGGGAATCAAGTCTCTCGGCTCGCACTTCAAACTCGCTTTCTTCAAGCCGGTTACCGGCATGAACGAGAGCCTTCAAGAGCTGTACAGAGCCAACATCTTCTCGGTAGTGAGACAGCTGAAATACAGCATGAAGAGTGAAAACAGTCTGGATATAGCGGTATTTCTCAACGGCCTTCCGGTGTTCACTGCCGAGTTGAAGAACCATCTTACCGGTCAGACTGTTGAAGATGCTATGTGTCAGTACAAAAAGGACCGTGATCCCGTCGAGCCGCTGTTGAGATTTGGCAGATGCCTCGCCCATTTCGCCGTTGATCCCGAACTGGTTTACATGACGACTGAGTTGAAGAAGGACGCGACGCGTTTTCTCCCTTTCAACAGGGGTGATGGCACCGGCGCTGGAAATCCCCCTTCTGGCTATAACAAATACGCCACTTCTTATCTCTGGGAAGAGGTCTGGTCGAGAGACGGGATACTCGACCTCATACAGAACTTCATTCAGGTAATAGATATTCTAGATGAAGATGGAAGGCCGACCGGAAAGAAAGCAATGATCTTCCCCAGATACCATCAGTTAGATGCAGTTCACCGCTTAGTAGAGGATTCGAAAGCTAGCGGAACTGGGAACAGCTACCTGGTGCAACACAGCGCGGGTAGCGGGAAAAGCTTCACGATAGCCTGGCTAGCCTACCATCTCTCAAATCTACACGTTGATGATAGAAGACTCTTTGATTCTGTGATAGTGGTAACCGACAGAAGAGTCTTAGATAGACAGCTTCAGAACACTATAGGGCAGTTCGAAGATGTGAAGGGAAAGCTTGAGAATATTGACAAGACTTCTCGTCAGTTGCGAGAGGCGCTCGAAAACGGAAGAGACATAATTGTCACGAC
>JAAYDO010000162.1 GCA_012729225.1 Bacteroidales bacterium
ACACCTTTTCACTGTTGTCAGGAAAGGCAAATAACATCATGCGTGCGAGAGGATGAAATTGCAGGTTTTCCCTTCTATTTGACATATCAAACAACCGAAGCATTCTTCATACGCCAACGAACAATGTTTCAAGTGTCCATGAACAATTGTTCGACGGCCAACGAACCATTGTTCATTTTCGCCTTAACAAGCATGCTTTTTTCCACAAGCATTCAATCTATTATATATCAACCATATATCATAGCTAATACAATCTCAGAGTATCTCATTCACCATGATGTCAATCAACCTTGGCAAAGCATATTGATCAAGGTCTCCCTCGTCTATCCAAATATAGTCCTCTGGGAGTTCTGGTGGACTCTTCGTTTCTAAAAGATAGAAGTCTGCCCACAAGATGCGGTGGGTGAGCACATGTTTCACATCTTTCCTCAAGAGTTTGGCTTGCCCCAGAAGAACTTCATCTTCCGTGAGCACAGGCTCCCACAGACCTTGCCAGATGTCACCAGCGGGTCGTCTGCGAATGGCTGTCTTTCCTCCACATCTTATATATATATATGTGAGGCGACGCTCCTGAATCTTTAGTTTTTTCTCCTTTACAGGCAACTCTCCCACTCTATTCGTTCGGAAAGCCTCGCAAGTCTCCTGCAACGGACACACCTCGCATGCTGGCGAAACAGGTGTGCACTGAACAGCACCAAAATCCATCATGGCCTGATTATAGGCAGAAGGTTGGTCTACTGGCAAAAGTGACTGGGCAAACTCTGCAAACAACTTCTTGCCCTGAGTAGAATTGATTGGAGTGTCAATGCCATAATGACGAGCCAACACCCTATATACATTGCCATCCACCACTGCTGCAGGCAATCCGAAGGCAATTGAGCCAACAGCCGCAGCTGTATAATCTCCTACTCCTTTCAGTTTCTTGATTCCATCAAGTGTGTTGGGGAAAGCACCCAAATCCACAATCTGCCGAGCTGCCGTGTGGAGATTCCTTGCCCGACTGTAATATCCTAATCCCTGCCATTCCCTCAACACCTCATCCTCTGTGGCAGCCGCCAAATCCTCCACACGAGGCCATCTCTGCATGAAGCGCAACCAATAGTCGTGCCCCTGCTGAATGCGTGTCTGCTGTAGGATGATTTCACTCAGCCAGATAGCATAAGGGTCTTTCGTATGCCGCCAAGGCAAGTCACGTCCATTTGTGGCAAACCAATGTAATATAGTGTTTGTAAACATGATAGAATCTGCAATAGAACTGCAAAGATAGAAAAAATCTCGGAATTTCCACACCTTCCCTTCTCTATTCTCGATTATTTCTCGTACCTTTGTACACATAAAAAGTCATTTGGCATGCCACATTTCGAAATTGCTATCATTGATTCCAATACGCTTTCGGCTTTGGGTCTTCAACCGCTCTTGTCCGATATGATTCCCATAGCGGAGGTACGCACCTTCATCTCTTTCGATGATCTGGAGGCTGCAGACCACGGACAATTTGTGCATTATTTCGTGGCATCCCGCATCTATTTCGAACACACGGCCTATTTCCGCAAGCCCTCTCGCCGTTCCATTGTGTTGGTGAATGGAGACCTCCACATCAGCGATGTGCCCACTCTCAATGTTTGCCAACCCGAGCAGGCACTTGTCAAATCTATTCTCTCCATCCATAAGACGGGTCATCCGCATGGGTTGCCAGGCATGTCGGGCATGCCCTCAAAAGCAACCACGCCACCTCATGGAATGAGTTCTGACGGGATGAACTCTCACGAGAGACCTTCTAACGGAACGCTACCTCATGAGATGCCTCCCCACAAGATTCCTCCAAAGATGGCCGAGATGATGGAAATGATGAGGCAAGGTCATACCATGCCTTCTCAAGCAGAGAGTGCTGAAAAATCTGAGAAGGAAGCCTCTATTCTTTCTCCCCGTGAGATAGAGGTAGCCATACTCTTGTCTAAAGGACTCATCAACAAAGAGATAGCAGACCGACTCAACATCAGTGTGACAACGGCTATCACTCATAGGAAAAACATCATGGAGAAACTCCATGCTCATTCTTTAGCCAATATCATTATTTATGTTGTGATGAATGGACTGGTAGAAATCGGTGAACTCTGATGGAGGCGAGCCTTGCATTTCCATATATGAAGACCAAATTAACTTTAGAGTTAAAGGAACTACATCTCTCAGAAATATGCCAGTTAGAGATCAGTCCTCTTCTGAAAATCATCCCGAATTAGCATACTTGTTGTGTTTATAACGAATATTCCCTTTTTCCTAAAAAGCGCATCATTCTTTTTCATCCAAACTATATGGTTAGTGAGTAAATACCATATAGTTTGTGAGTAAATACCATATGGTTGCCACTCTTCTACCATATGGTTGCTGATCACGGAATATACCTATTGTTTTCAAGTCCAGCAATCAACCCAGATTCGTCAAACTCGCATTCTTACTGTTTGTGCATTGAAGGCATAGGTCAGCCAGCAACTTCATCATGAACATGGTGGCGGCTCTGGCTGCATATTGATTCTTCGACAACAAGCCGAAAGCACTTGATGGGTTTCATATCGAGGATACCTGGCAACTTATGCTGTTTTGAGAATTCTTATCACAAACTGGGGTAAGGCATGCAAATCAAAGTGTTCAAGGCATGCATCAAGGCATATCCTCTTTCCACATAAAGCAGGAAAACAAAAAAAGGCTCTCCAATGAGAGCCTTTCATCATTCTTTTATCTATCACTACAATTTTAACTAAAGTAGTAAAGGAAAGTAGCGAGTCCGTCAAGAGCCTTCTTCTTCTCACCCTCTATCTCAAGGCTAAACTTAATTTGTGCCTTGCAAATGCCACGAATATTAGAGATGTCGTGGAGGGAAGCCACGAGGCGCACACGCTGACCTGAGAGCACTGGCTGACCGAACTTCATCTGATCCATACCATAGTTCACCAACATCTTCACGTTGTTCACCTGAATAATTTCCTGCCACAAGTGTGGGAGGAGTGACAATGTTAGATAGCCATGAGCAATGGTTGATTTGTAAGGGCTCTCCACCTTCGCACGTTCTGGGTCCACATGAATCCACTGGTGGTCGAGCGTGGCATCGGCAAAGAGGTTGATGCGCTCCTGCGACACCTCAAGCCATTCGCTTGTGCCAATCACCTCACCCAAGTGAGATGCAAATTCCTCATATGAGTTTACGATGAGTCTTTCCATACCTTTTAGTTATCAGTTTTAGTAGTATGAATATTCTGTTAAAACGATTAGTTTTTTTGTCAATGGGTATATAAGAAGGTAAGAAAAAGTAGAGAGGACTGCCAAAGGACAACCCTCTCTATACTTTTGTAGAAGGGTTATTGGATTAAGCCTCAGCCTTCTTGACAGAAAGCTTTTCCTTGATACGAGCCTTCTTACCAGTGAGCTTACGGAGATAGTAGAGCTTAGCGCGACGCACCTTACCTACCTTGTTCACCTCGATAGAATCGATGTTAGGAGAGTTGAGTGGGAAAATACGCTCCACACCTACAGTACCAGACATCTTGCGCACTGTAAAGCGCTTCTTGTCCTGATGACCAACGATTTTAATCACCACACCGCGGTAGAGCTGAATACGCTCCTTAGTACCCTCAATGATCTTGTAAGCCACTGTCAAAGTATCACCTGCCTTAAACTCAGGGAACTGCTTAGCCTCAGCAGTCTTCATAGACTCTTCAGCCACTTTAATTAAATCTACTGCCATGATTGGTTTGATTTACTTATATTAAAGAGTTACAGCGAAGCATGCTCCTTTTCAAAGCAGTCAGGCAATTTATTCATTTCGCCTGATGCCCTTGGGCTCTATCCCTATCAGACAGCGGCTTCGCCAAATCGGATGCAAAGGTATGGAAAATAATTGAGTTTCAGTCTATAAAACCAAGAAAAACTCAATATTTTCCACACCTTTATCTATTTTCGTTCCTTTTTCAATGGAAAAGAGAGGGATAAAAAGCAATCCGCATGCCTTCAAGCCCTGCTCCTCCACATAAAATTAGTTGTTGATGACCAAACCTCCGTTCATAGGGATTGTCACAGTAATCTGCTTCTTCTGCTTGATCTCCTTCACGCTACCGTTCAACTGGGCATCATCACTATACATCTTCAGAGGCGCACCCTTCTCAAACATATCGAGAGGCACATTCACCTTCAATGGCTGCTTCTCGGCATTGATACCTACCACATACCACTTGCTGCCTGTTCTTCTTGCCACAATCGCATACTTGCCTGGGTAACCATCAATAAACTTCACCTCATCCCAAGTGGTAGGCACTTCCTTCATGAAGTCGATAGCCCATGCAGGAGCGTCAGTGAGATTGTTGGGAGCTAAGGCAAAGTGCTGAACGGCACTCTGGAAGAGCACAGCAGTAGCCAATGCATACACGTCCGAAGTCACACGGCGAGTACCCGACTGATTGTTGGCATTGTAAAACTTGTTCAGCGTCGAACCACCAAAGTCCATAGAGCCGACCGTATTTCTCACAAAGATATGGATTGTAGCATTGCGAGCCTCGGCATCGCAAGCACCCTGTCCGAAGTGGAGATTCTCTGATGCCAACACAGCCTCGCTGGAAGCATAGTTGGGATACATCCTCTCCCATCCACGTGGCAACGTGCAACCGTGGAAGATACAGAGGATGCCGAAGTCATTGGCATCAGAAAGAATATCCTCATAAAGTTGCATCATATTCTGCTTGTCGCCACCAAAGAAATCCACCTTGATGCCCTTGATGCCGACACTCTTCATCCAAGCCATCTCTGCTCTGCGCTCACGACTCTTGTCCATCTTTCCAATAGGAGACTGAGGAGCATCATTCCACTTGCCATTAGAGTTATACCAGAGGTAGAGACCCACTCCCTTAGTCTTTCCATAAGCAGCCAACTCAGCAATCTTCTCCTTACCAATCTGCTTGTCCCAAAGAGCATCAATCAACACACTCTGATAGCCCATAGCAGCAGAGAAGTCGATGTAGCGCTTCTGCTCATCAAAGTTACAGCTATTGTCCATACCTATAATCCAACTCCAAGAGCCCTTGCCATATACATAGTCCTGACTCGCCTCATACTTCTGATCCACCAAATCGAAAGGAACAGTAGTCTCAACAATGTTTGCCAAAGTAGTGCCTACAGTGATTGTGCGCCAAGGAGTCTGGCATGGCAAAGCCACCTGAGCCGAAGTAGAGCCCCAGCCATTGCATTCCCCTGCCTGAGGGAAGCCTATGCGATAGAGACCGTCCTTCTCATTCAAGAGACGGCTTGCCACATAGTCACCATCCACACCCGTTTCGCTGATAAGCACCCAGCCTTTCTCGCCCACCTTGAAGAGGCAAGGGAAAGAGAACCCTTGTCCCCAACCATTCTTGCCCATCTGGTCATCCAAAGTATAGCTGGTCTCATAACTTGGGGAGGTACGGGCAAAACCGCCCATAGGAGTGGACTGAGGACACAAGAAAGTAGTAGTGCCCTCGGGCAACTGGAATCCACTTGCCTCACCATCCACCACTGCCACCAGTGCACTGCGAGTAGGCATGATGGTATAGCGATAAGCCACATCACGGTTGCTCACACGGAACACCACCTCCATCACCTTGCGCCCCTTCTGCTCGAAACTGCACACAGCCTCTGTAGCCCGATAGTCCACATGACGCTGTTTGATGTTGCGAAGGTCATAGTTCTGACTCACTTCCTTCACCTCACAGTCCGTCATTGTCAGGTCCTGAGTGAAGTCGCCTATATTTGTCCTCAAGCCCAGAGGAGACTTGCCAAGAAACTCCGTCTCGCCCAAAGTCACCCGATATGTGGGAGCACCACCCTGGTCATTCACCACCACGGTCAGTTTACCATCCGGACTGCTAAAACTCTTCTCTGTCGCCCAAGCCGACGACCACATGCTTGCCACAGCAAGCACTGCACATAAAATCTTCTTCATATTGGTTTTATTGTTGTTAATTAGGTTTGTGCATCAGCCAATCGGTTTCCAGCCCACATGCCCATCAGACATGCCATATATAAATAGAGCCAGAAAACCATAATTTAAGCGCAAAGGTAAGGAAAAAATCCGGAAACCACAACCCTTCCATGTAACAGATTCTTTCAATTATGATACACAAACACTCTTCCCCACCCTCATTATGCTCATAAAGACAGGCTTTTGAAACCAGAGCCAATAAAAATGATACACAAGAACAATCCCATGTGACATTTTTTCCCTATCTTTGCATCAAAATGTAACTACCTAAAAACTGTAATAATGGAAAGAACATGGAGATGGTTTGGCAAGAAAGACAAGATCACACTTGCCATGCTCAAACAAATTGGTGTGGAAGGCATCGTGACAGCCCTCCACGACGTGCCTCTTGGCGAGGTGTGGACACGTGAAAAAATCCACGACCTGAAGACCTACATTGAGAGCTACGGCATGCGTTGGAGTGTGGTAGAGAGCCTCCCAGTGGTAGAGACCATCAAATACGCTGGTCCCGACCGCGACCAACAGATAGAGGTTTACAAGGAGTCGCTCCGCAACCTCTCCGCCGAAGGTATCCACTGCATCTGCTACAACTTCATGCCTGTACTTGACTGGGCACGCACAGACCTTCTGCACGAAAACCCCAACGGCTCCACCAACCTCTACTTCAACTATGCCGAATTTGCCTATTTCGACATCTACATCCTCAAACGCCCAGGCGCTCGCGAGGAGTGGGCGAAGTTCAAGTTTCCAGCAGGAGTGGGCGAAGACCGCAACGTGTTGGCAGAGTGCGACGAACTCGCCAAGACCATGACTCCAGAGAAAGACCATTCACTCGTGGAGACTATCATCATCAAGACCCAAGGTTTCGTGAGTGGCAACTTCAGCGAAAACGACGAAGCCCCCATCCAGAAGTTCCGTGAATTCCTCGACCTCTACAAAGGTATCGACAAGGCACAACTCCGTGCCAATATGAAGTACTTCCTCGAGGCCATCATGCCTACCTGCGAGGAATATGGCATGAACATGTGCGTTCATCCCGACGACCCTCCCATCGAGGTCCTCGGTCTCCCACGCATCGTGCGCACCGAAGAAGACATCGAGTGGTTTCTCAATGCAGTGCCCAACAAGCACAACGGACTCAGCTTCTGCGCTGGCTCACTCTCAGCAGGTGCTTACAACAATGTCGTCGAGATGGCAAAGAAGTTTGCATCACGCACCCACTTCGTCCATCTCCGCTCCTGCCACATCTTCCCCAATGGCGACTTCACCGAAGCGTCACATCTGGGTGGACGAGCCGACATCATCGAACTCTGTCGTATCTTCGAGAAAGAGAACCCTAAACTCCCCATGCGAGTGGACCACGGCATGACCTTCACAGACGAGAAAGGCGGCATCATGGACGAGTCCAGCCACGGACACAATGCTGGCTACACCCTCCTCGGACGCATGTTCGCCATGGGCCAGGTGCAGGGTATCCTCGCCACTGTGGATCGCGAGTTAGGCATTGAATATAAGCAACCAGGTTTCTTCGACTAAACCATACGGCACTGCTACCCTTTTCAAGTGGTTCGCCGTTCACAACGTCGTCATTGATGGCGACACAACACCCAAACTAATGAAACTTAATGATATACTGAGCGGTCAGTTCAATTCCGCAGAATGGGAACAGAAAGGCTACATTCTCCCCCAATTCGACATCGCCACCGTGCGTGAAAAAACCACCAAAGAACCCACATGGGTACACTTCGGCGGAGGCAACATCTTCCGTGCCTTCCCTGCAGCCATCCTCAACGATGCCCTCAACACAGGCAAATACGACCGTGGTGTGATTGTGGCAGAGACCTTCGACTTCGAGGTCATCGACAAAGCATACGCTCCCTACAACAACCTCTCACTCTCCGTGAGCCTCCAGTCGTCAGGCACAATAGAGAAGAAAGTCATCGCCTCTGTCACCGAAACCCTCAAGGCAGACTATCAGTTTGCCGACTGGTCCCGTCTGGAGGAGATATTCAGAGCACCCTCACTCCAGATGGTCTCATTCACCATCACCGAGAAAGGCTACAGCTTCAACGAAGCCGACCTCGCCCGAGGTCTCAAGCCAGTCTTTGCCATGGGCAAGGTCTGCGCCCTCCTGCTCGAACGCTTCAAGACAGGTAAGCTCCCACTCACCGTACAGAGCATGGACAACTGCTCTCACAATGGCGACAAAGCCAAGGAGGGTGTCCTTGCCTATGCTGAACGATGGGTGAAAGACGGACTTGCCCCCGAAGGCTTCCTTGCCTATCTCAAGGACGAAAAGAAAATCACCTTCCCTTGGGCGATGATAGACAAAATCACCCCACGTCCACACGAGAAGGTGAAGGAAATGCTCGCAGCAGATGGATTTGAAGACAACAACTACATTGAGACAGAAAAGCACACCTTTACCGCACCATTTGTCAATGCAGAGGAAGTGCAATACCTCGTCATCGAAGATAACTACACCAACGGTCGTCCACCACTCCATCTCGGTGGCGCACTCTACACCACCCGCGAAACCGTAGATAAGGTGGAGACCATGAAGGTGACCACCTGTCTCAACCCGCTCCACACCGCCATGTCCATCTACGGATGTATGCTTGGCTACACGCTCATCTCTGCCGAAATGGCTGATGAAGACCTCCGAGCCTTCGTCCAGAAGATTGGCTACATAGAAGCCATGCCAGTAGTGACCGACCCTGGCGTGCTCAATCCCTACGAGTTCATCGGCGCTGTCATCAACCGTCGTCTGCCCAACCCCTTCATGCCAGACGCACCACAGCGCATCGCATCTGACACCTCACAGAAACTCCCTATCCGTTTCGGCGAGACCATCAAGAAATATATCGCTCGTGGTCTCGACATGAGCAACCTCGTGCTCATCCCGCTCACCCTCGCTGGCTACGCACGCTACCTCAAGGGAATCAAGGACGACGGCACACCATTCACCCCATCGCCCGACCCCATGCTCGAAGAACTTCAGGCTATTGTAGCCCCACTCGAGGTGGGCAAAACCGACCAAGACTATTCGTGTCTCCACACCCTCTACAGCCGCAAGGACATCTTCGGCATCAATCTCTACGAGGCTGGTCTTGGAGAGCAGATTGAAGGCATGGTGAAAGAACTCTACGCTGGCAATGGTGCGGTGCGTGCCACCCTCCACAAATATGTGCTTGCCAGATAAAAAGCCCTACACGTATTGACAGAACAGGGGACAGGCTCACAACGAACCTGTCCCCTGTTCCTATTGTTTCCCCGTGGTATCCTGTCCACTTTTCACTTAAGGATGAGGAAAAATGGCTACTTGACCACCACCTTCTTCTCGTCCACGACATAGATGCCAGTGAGCAGACCCTGCATGACTGTGCCGTCCGATCCACATTCATGAATATTCATGGTCATTTACGGGCATTCGTGTAAAAAAAACAAAGATTCACGCGAAGCATGAATCCTTCTCCTTTTTGTGTGCTCCGCTTCACACGAATGCCCACGAAAGCCCATGAATAGCAATGAATGATTCTTCATGTGGCGCACATTGTCCAAGCATTCTGCATGTCATAATTATTCAAGAGGTGTCTCGAAGCCCTACCGAAGGCATCTCGAAGGGTCGCAGAAGGATGGGGAGGACAAACAACCAGTCAATGCAACGTTATGAGACTATTACATACAGAAAAAGCACTTGCTCCGGGATGCTTGTTGCTTGACCACACAAGAATGGCTGATGGGGGCATGCTGAAGAAAGGTTGAGTGTTCGTGCTGAAGAAAGGCAGGGGATTCATGCTGAAGAAAGGTCGGGAGTTCATAGAAGAAAGATTGGGGGAGACACGCTGAAGAAAGGATGGGTGTTCGTGCTAAGAAAGGATGGGGTCTCTCAGTCAAACATCTCCTGAAGCACCTCGATGGATTTGAGTTCAGGGAAATCGGGCATGTGGAGACGATAGTATTCGTTGAGCACCTGAAGGATGCGCCTGCGCTCGGAACGAGAAAAGCGGAAGAGGCGCATGGTGGGATAGTCCATGCGAAAGAGCGTGGGCAAACGAAGTGCCTCCTGACCAAAGAGGTAATGAGCATGCAGAGGACGCTGATCACAGTAGGTGGCAGACTGGAGGTCAAAGTAAGGAGCGGGGGCATCAAGGTTGGGATAGATACCGAGGAAGCGGCTGAGATGCATGAGGAAAGTGAGGTGAAAGTTGGCCATAGAGGCTGGTGACTCTACCATATCAAGCCACAGCAAGGAGGACTCTATATAATAGTATAAGGTCTGATTCTCCTTTTCCTCGCGCAAGGCAGCACAAAGAAACTCTGAAAGAAAGAGTGCCAGAGTGGACTTGACAGGCGAGAAAGGGAGGTCGGTATAGTTGTGGTAGGAACGCACATCTGAGGGACAGGGCAGACGGGAGGCTGGACGCAAATCTGCCGTAAACTCTATCATGGAGAGCGGAAACCAGAAGGAGACGCTGCGAACCGAACGCTTGGCACGCATGGTGGAAGCCATGAACGACAGGCGTCCATGCTGAAGAGTGAAGAGGTCCACGATGAGAGAGGAATCGCCATATTTGACCGTTCTGAGCACGATTCCCCGAATTGTTGTCTGCATGCTTTTTGGGCACAAAAGTAGCAAAAAAGCATGAGAAAGAGAGACTATAAGAGAAAAAAAACGACTTTTCACAAAAAAAACATCAAAAAGTTTTGCTGGTCAGAGAAAAGTTCATACCTTTGCACTCGCAAAAGAAAATTTTGCTCGATGGCTGGTCCATTCGTCTATCGGTTAGGACGGGAGATTTTCATTCTCCAAAGAGCAGTTCGACTCTGCTATGGACTACTCAACTTAAAAGGGTGTGATGCAAGACAACGCAGCAACCCTTTTATTCATGGAGATGGGTGCGAGGTCTATCAGCGCCATACCACATCGGACTCCAGTTTTTTTATTCATTACTCATTAAAAACAAAAAGAAATGGCACACCACAAGTCATGTTTGAAGCGCCTTCGTCAGAACGAGAAGCGCAGACTTCACAACCGTTACTACGCAAAGACTATGCGCAACTACCTCCGCGACATCCGCGCCACCAAGGAGAAGGCAACTGCGCAGGAAATGTTCCCTAAGTTCCAGAAGATGGTTGATAAACTCGCTAAGCAGAACATCATCCACTGGAAGAAGGCAGCCAACCTCAAGTCAGGCGTTGCTAAGATGATTGCTAAACTCGCATAAGCAGACAAGTTCTATTCTTAGAATATAGCTAATCAATTCATTAGAGAAAAGGTCAGGACTCATTGAGTCTTGACCTTTATTTTTGCCCGTGCCTCATAAGCGAGGAAAGGAGCAGGCATATGCGCAAAGAAACCAACAGGCAGCCGATCGCCCCCACTCCCACAAGCGAGGAAAGGAGCAGGAGGACATACAGGCCAGAAGAGCATAGAAACCTCGCTTTTCTGCCGTAAATCCCCTAATTTCCAGCCAAAGAAATCCTTTTTCCCCATAGGGGAACTTTTCTTCCACATTTGTTTTGCCAAGTCAAAAAAAAAGTGTAACTTTGTGACGTATAAAAGAGAATATTAAAATGGATGAAACAGTGAATAGCGGGGCGAGTTATTCCGCCAGCAACATCCAAGTCCTTGAGGGATTGGAAGCAGTAAGGAAACGCCCCGCCATGTATATCGGAGACATCAGCGAGAAGGGTTTGCACCACCTCGTGTATGAAACCGTGGACAACTCTATTGATGAGGCGTTGGCAGGCTATTGCACGCACATCGAAGTGACAATCAACGAAGATAATTCTATCACCGTACAAGACAACGGCCGTGGCATTCCCGTGGATATGCACGAAAAGGAGCACCGCAGCGCCCTTGAGGTGGTCATGACCGTGCTGCACGCAGGCGGCAAGTTCGACAAAGGCTCATACAAGGTGTCGGGCGGTCTGCATGGTGTGGGCGTGAGTTGTGTAAACGCCCTTTCCTCAAAGATGCTTTCGCAGGTGTTCCGCAACGGAAAAATCTACCAGCAGGAATACGCTTGCGGCAAGCCCCTCTACGACGTGAAAGTGGTGGGCGAGACAGATCTGCAAGGCACTCGTCAGCAGTTCTGGCCCGACAGGAGTATCTTCATCACCTCCACATACAAGTATGACATCCTCGCCAACCGCATGCGCGAACTGGCCTACCTGAATGCAGGCATCACCATCACACTGATAGACACACGTCTGGAGAAGAACGCAGAGGCAGGCATTGAGGGCGTGAGAAAGGAAGTCTTCTACAGCCAAGGCGGTCTGAAGGACTTCGTGCGCTATATCGACTCCACACGCAACTGCCTCTTCGACGATGTGATTTACTTGAACACAGAAAAGCAGAACACCCCTATCGAGGTGGCTATCATGTACAACACCTCATACAGCGAAAACATCCACTCATACGTGAACAACATCAACACGATCGAGGGTGGAACTCACCTGCAGGGCTTCCGCACGGCACTGACACGCTCACTGAAGAAGTACGCCGACGACAATAAGATCACGGAGAAACTGGAGAAGCAGAAGATTGAAATCAGCGGTGAGGACTTCCGTGAGGGTCTGACAGCAGTCATCAGCGTGAAGGTGGCAGAGCCTCAGTTTGAGGGACAGACAAAGACCAAACTGGGCAACAGCGAGGTGGCAGGTGCGGTGCAGCAGGCTGTGGGCGAAGCACTCACCTACTATCTGGAAGAGCACCCCAAAGAGGCAAAGATGGTGATCGACAAGGTAGTGCTCGCTGCCGAAGCACGTGTGGCTGCCCGCACAGCCCGCGAAAAGGTACAAAGAAAGAACCCCATGACGGGAGGAGGACTGCCAGGCAAATTGGCAGACTGCTCCGACAAGGACGCTGAGAAGTGCGAGATGTTCATTGTCGAGGGAGACTCAGCAGGCGGATCAGCCAAACAGGGCCGTGACCGCCACTTCCAAGCCATCCTGCCCATCCGAGGCAAAATCTTCAACGTGGAGAGAGTGAAATGGCACCAGGCATTTGAGCACGAGGAGGTAAACAACATCTTCCAAGCACTGGGCGTGAAGTTTGGCCTGAACCCCGAAGACCAGAAAGAGGCAAACTACGAGAAGCTGCGCTACTACAAGACCATCATCATGACCGATGCCGATGTCGATGGATCTCACATCGACACACTTCTCATGACGCTCTTCTTCCGCTTCTTGCCACAACTCATCCGCGACGGACGTCTCTACATTGCCACTCCACCACTCTACAAGTGCACAAAGGGCAAAGTAAGCGAATACTGCTACGACGAGTCCGCCCTTCAGCGTTTCATTGATGAATACGGCGAAGGCTCAGAAGACAAGATCAAGGTGCAACGCTACAAAGGTTTGGGTGAGATGAACCCAGAGCAGTTGTGGGACACAACCATGAACCCCGAGACCCGTCTCCTGAAGCAGGTGACCATAGAAGATGCCGCCGAGGCAGACTACACCTTCTCCATGCTGATGGGCGAGGATGTTGCTCCACGACGCGAATTCATCGAGCGCAATGCCACCTATGCAAACATCGATGCATAATACACGCATCAACAGAAGCGAATAATTTCATTCAATTCTTACATATATTCTCGTGCCGACCGACAAGAAGTGATTCTAACCGAGTCGGCACATTTCTTTTTCTCAACAATGGATGATGAATCATCCCAGAGGGATGACCACACAGCGGAAGAAGGACAAAGCAATCCTGACAGGCTTTGCCACGGGGCTACCCACCCAAGCATGCAGACAACGCAACCCCTATCAACACAAATCCTCACATCTCCTCCATATACAGCCAACAGCCTCACCCAAAAGCATCAATGCCTGCTAAGAGAAAAACGCACCATTGTTCGTTGGCACTTGCACCATTGTTCATGGGCAGTTGAAGCATTGTTCATGAGGACTTGCACCATTGTTCGTTGCTCATCGCACCATTGTCCGTTG
>JAAYDO010000020.1 GCA_012729225.1 Bacteroidales bacterium
ATCGTAAAGATGAAATTGATGATATTAACGAGCGTTTCAATGAGGAGTTGCAACAGCAGATAGACGGAACTTTGCCAGCGGGCCACATCTACTCATTGGGCATGCCAGGAGAGGTGTTGCTGAGTACAGGTTTTCCGAATGCACCGATTGAATTATCTTCAACAAGGCTTTTGGAAAAATCAAAACAAGAAAATCATTTGTTCGACCTGTCTGGGGTGAAAGACCTTGTAAAGGAACTTAATCATCCTTGGGCTGTATTCCGATATGGAAACAATGCAAAGAATGTCATTGTCGGTATAGAACATAACGGCAAGCAATTTTTAGTCGGCGTGCATTTCAATCAGACATACAGAGGGTTGGAGGTCTCAGATATACGTGGCATATTCCCTAAGGATAATGCGGAGTGGCTTAATTGGATTTCTCAAGGTAAGGCAGATTATCTTGATAAAGAAAAAATCCAAACCTTGATAGACCAACAGCGAACCAATCTCGCTGACGTGGAATACCTTGATTTGGATTCTGTGGCAAAAGTAGTGAAAGATTTTGAGAATCCAAATATTTCAGAGAAAAAAATAAGCGAGGATGAAAAAATCTCTCATGATGAATTTTATCGTGATGGCGATTGGATGGATGAGCGTGACAGGGCGATTGTGCTATAGTTGCGTAGCGATTTGGTTGCTGTGTGTTGAATCCATTCCTCTGCAAACTCGAAAAAGTCAATATCTCTACTTTGTGAGGTTAGCCTTTCAATGATGGCAGACGCATCCATGTTGCTGCCAGTGATGTCAAGAGAAAGTGAATACAGGGGGCTTTGTATGCCCTCATCAACTCTTCAACCTTCCTTGCTTTCTCAACATTCTTGATTTTCTTTTGGTTCGATGTGAGGTCAGCATCCGTTACAGTCACTTCTGTAGGAATACGCTTCTTCGTTTCTTGCCTTGACAGACAAGAAACGAAACGGCACGTTATTTCTTTTTGCCTTTCCTACCGATTTCAATTGTAATTGTTGCCATAATTTTGCGGAAATTCTCAAGCCAAAAGTGGATATATGAATGAAAACAAACAGTCCTTGAAAACTTTCTTGTCTTCAAGGACTGTCGCTTGGGGTGGAGGGTGGGGCTCGAACCCACGACATTCAGAACCACAATCTGACGCTCTAACCAACTGAACTACATCCACCATGTTAGGGGTTGTTTCCCATTTGCGTGTGCAAAGGTAGGGACTTTTTTGAACCTGACCAAATGTTTTACCAATAATTTTCAAAGAAAGGGTAAAATAATTCGCTGAAACGGTCTTCCACATGGGAAAGATGCCGTTTCAGCGAATATTGAATACTTTTGTAGAAGTGTGTGCTCCTTATTTGTAGAACTCTTTACGACCAGCACTAAGGGTGTTTTTCATCAGAGAACAGATGGTCATAGGACCAACACCGCCCGGAACAGGCGTGATGAAGGAGCATTTGTCTGCCACATGCTCGAAGTCCACATCCCCATTGAGGCGGAATCCTGATTTGCGAGAGGCATCAGGCACACGGGTTGTACCTACATCAATGATGACTGCTCCTTCTTTTACCATGTCGGCTGTGACGAAGTTTGGTGAACCGATAGCCGCAATGATGATGTCGGCTTCTCTGCACTCTTCCTTGAGAGTTTTGGAGTGGCTATGGCACACGGTGACTGTGCTGTCGCCATATTGCTTTTGCACCATGAGCTGTGCCATAGGCTTGCCCACAATGTTGGATCGTCCTAAGACCACGCATTTTTTGCCGCTGGTTTCAATGCCATAACGCTTGAGGAGAGTGATGATGCCAAGTGGGGTGGCTGACACATAGCATGGGAGACCAATGGCCATGCGCCCCACATTAATGGGGTGGAAGCCATCCACATCCTTACGGTAGTCGATTGCCTCAATAATCTTTTGCTCAGAGATATGTTTGGGAAGCGGAAGTTGCACAATGAATCCGTCCACATCGGGGTCATTGTTGAGCTTTTCTACTTGCTGAAGGAGGAATTCCTCGGTGATGTCATCTTCGAAACTGAGAAGGGTGGAGGTGAAGCCACATGCCTCACATGCCAGAACCTTGTTCTTCACGTAGGTTTCGCTACCTCCGTCGTGACCCACAAGAATGGCTGCAAGATGAGGACGCTTGCCTCCAGAACTTACAATCTTCTTTACTTCTTCAGCGATCTCTGCTTTGATGACCGCCGCTGTTGCTTTTCCGTCTATCAGTTGCATGTATATATAATGTTTTAGGTTTTTGACAATAAACTTCCCCTCCTTTTCCATGAAAAGAAAAAGAGGGGAGTGGTGTGTGTTTATTATAACTTAGGCATGCCGCCCTTCATGCGTTGCATCTGTGCCATGGCTGCTGTCATCTTTGGACTGGTCATCTGGCGCATCATCTTACGCATCTGCTCAAATTGCTTGGTGATGCGATTTACCTCGTCGATGGAGTTGCCTGATCCTTTGGCAATACGTTGCTTGCGCGACATGTTGATGCACTCTGGATGCTCACGCTCATAAGGTGTCATAGAACCAATGAGTGCTTCAATAGACTTGAAGGCATTGTCGTCTATGTCCACATCTTTAATGGCTTTGCCAACACCGGGAATCATAGCGGCCAAGTCTTTTATATTGCCCATCTTCTTGATCTGCTGAATCTGTCCGAGGAAGTCATTATAGTCAAACTTGTTTTTTGCTATCTTCTTCTCAAGACGCTTTGCTTCTTCTTCATCGAACTGTTGCTGGGCACGTTCAACGAACGAAACGATGTCACCCATGCCAAGGATGCGGTCTGCCATTCGATCAGGATGGAACACGTCAAGAGCCTCCATCTTTTCGCCTGTACCCACAAACTTGATGGGCTTGTTCACAACGGTGCGGATAGAGAGGGCTGCACCGCCACGGGTGTCTCCGTCAAGTTTGGTGAGAATCACTCCATCAATCTCCAGACGCTCATTGAAAGTCTTAGCAGTATTGACTGCATCCTGTCCTGTCATGGCATCTACAACGAGAAGGGTCTCGTCGGGATTGACTGCTTCCTTGATTTGTTCAATCTGCTGCATGAGTTCTTCGTCGATAGACTGGCGGCCTGCTGTATCGACAATCACCACATCATAGCCTTTTGCCTTGGCCTCGTGGATGGCATTCTTGGCCACTGCTATAGGATCGGTAGCCCCTTCTTCCATATAGCATGGGACATCCACTTGCTTGGACAAGACGAGCAATTGCTCCATTGCGGCAGGACGGAATGTGTCGCAAGCGGCAAGGAGGGGTTTCTTGTTGTTCTGTGTCTTCAGGCGAAGAGCCAACTTGCCAGACATGGTTGTTTTACCAGCACCATTGAGACCTGCCATGAGAATGACTGTGGGATGACCAGTGAGATTGACTTCTGTGGCTTCTCCTCCCATGAGCAGAGCCAGTTCGTCATGTACAATCTTAACCATCATCTGGCCTGGCTTGACGGCTGTGAGCACGTTCTGGCCAAGTGCCTTCTGCTTGACTGTGTCGGTGAAAGACTTCGCCACCTTATAATTGACATCTGCTTCTAAGAGTGCCTTACGCACATCCTTCAATGTTTCTGCCACATTGATCTCGGTGATTTTACCTTCACCTTTCAATATTTTGAAAGACCGTTCGAGTCTTTCACTTAGATTTTCAAACATACCGTATGAGTTCTTGAATCTTTATCTTAAATCCTTATATAATATTATCTTTATTATACCTCGCCTCTATGATTTTGCCTCTTGTGCTTTGATGACGTAACATTCCTTACTTCTTAAGCCCTTTATAGACAAGGTAAGCAATGATAGCAATGGCAATGACAATGGCTGCCGCTCCAATGATATGGGAGTAGTGGGCTATGGTATCAATGAGTTCCTGCTTGGGCATGGTGCTATGAAAAACGTAGCCAATTCCTACAAGGATGCAGTTCCAAATGCCTGCGCCAATACAGGTATAGAGGATGAAGGGCACGAGATTCATCTTTGCCAAACCCGCCGGAATACTGATGAGCTGACGGATGGCAGGAATCATGCGCCCAATGAGAGTGGATATTGCACCACGTTCATCAAAATATTTTTCTGCTTTCTCTACCTTTTCTGCATCAATCAGGCACATGTGACCAAATCGACTGTTGGCAAAAGCATATACAATAGGACGGCCAAGAGAGTAGGCGAGGAAATAGTTGATCATTGCACCAATTAATGCTCCAAGCGTGCCACAGAGAATAATCATCGGAAATGACATCTCGCCTGTTTCTGAAGCCATATAGGCTGCAGGAATCATCACCACTTCTGATGGAAAAGGAATAAAGGAACTCTCGATGGCCATGAACAGGATGATCCATCCATAGTTCAAGTTATCGAGTGCTCCATTTGTGAGATTGAGGATAATTTCTTCCATAATGGGTACAAAGGTACGGAAAAAAAAGGAAACGGGAATAGGGTGTTGTGAAATTCTTTCAATCTCTCTACATTTTTACACTTAAATGTTTGGTTGTTTCACTGAAAAGACCTACCTTTGCACTCGCTTAACAGGAGAGACTGATTGAGCATGAAGAAATGAAACTAATTCTGATCGTCTTTTCTTCTCAACGTAAAAACATGGGAAAGTCCTATACGGTCAGCTCCCTCGGAATCCCCCAGGGCTTGACCGCAGCAAGGGTACTTGGTTGTAGCGGCGCGATATAGTTAGCTTTCCCACCCGCCTCTTTAGCTCAGTTGGCCAGAGCACGTGATTTGTAATCTCGGGGTCGTTGGTTCGAATCCGACAAGAGGCTCAAAAAATACTCTGTTTTTTAGATTGATGAGCGTGAGAAGTGATTTTTCGCGTTCATTTTTATTTGCAACTATATGAACGGTTCGTGATGTTCCGCTCCAAATAATGAAGGAGTGTAGAATACTATCTGACGCTAACCGTTTTAGCATAACTCATGTTAATTCCATCTCTTATGAAAAAGAATAAAAACATAAGCCGCTGGGAAACCGTTAGTTCCGAGTATCTCATCAAGCGTCCTTGGCTCACAGCACGCAAAGATGTGCTTCGCATGCCCAATGGCAAGATTGTGCCAGAATATTATGTGTTGGAATATCCCACATGGGTAAACGTGATAGCCATCACAAAGGATGGAGATTTCGTGTTGGTTCGTCAGTATCGCCATGCTCTTGACATTGTTGAATATGAGTTGTGTGCAGGAACTATGGAAGACAGTGATACATGTCCCATGGATGCTGCCAAGCGGGAATTGCTGGAAGAAACAGGATATGCTGGAGGGGAATGGTCTGAATATTCTGTGCTGTCAGCCAATCCTACATCCATGAATAATCTCAATCACACTTTTTTAGCCATAGGTGTGGAAAAGGTGGCGGAACAGCATTTGGATGATACGGAAGACATTTCGGTGTATTTGTTCAGAAAGGAAGAACTTATAGAACTCCTCAAGAGGGACGAGATGAAGCAGGCTCTCATGGTTGCACCTCTATGGAGATATATTGCAGAGAATCATCTTCTATAGAGTCTTTATTATCTAATGATGTCGTACATCAAAATTCCACAAAATTCCACAATTACTATATATTGTATATGTGTAATAAATCCCACATGTTTGTTATTTAACATAATCGTCATTAAGAAGATTAGGACTAAAAAGAGGAAATATGCAATAATCCACGGTTTGATTCGTTATTGAAAGATATGGCAATAAAAACTCTACATAGATATATTGGTTTATCATTGTTTCTGTGGATGATCATGTCGAATGTTTATGCACAGACAGTTATAATCAAAGGGAAAATAATTGACGAGAATAAATCACCTTTGGAGTTAGCACAGGTTCACGTGGAAGGAACTTCCTCTGGAACTACTGCTAATTTAAAAGGCGAATATAGGTTTACTGCACAGAGTTCTGATTCTATGGTTGTTGTGTTTAGAATGATTGGATATGAAACTCGTAAACGTGTGCTTCAGAACCCCGTAGATTCGGTAACACTCAATGTGATGCTGCCTTCGATGGGCATAGAGCTGGGCGGTGTGACCGTGAACGAAATCAGGCGTCAGGTAAACACGATGACTGATGTGAGCATGAAAGACATGAGACACATGGGAAATGCCAGTGGAGGTGGAGTGGAAAGACTCATTACAAGTCAGGCAGGTGTTTCGACCCACAGCGAATTATCATCGCAATACAATGTGAGGGGTGGCTCATTTGATGAAAACTCTGTGTATATCAATGGCATAGAAGTGTATAGACTTCTTTTGATTCGTAGCGGGCAACAGGAAGGTCTCAGCATTATCAATCCTGACATGGTTGATAAAATAGGCTTTTCCGCAGGTGGGTTTGAGGCAAGATATGGGGAAAAGATGTCGAGTGTGTTGGACATCACTTATAAAAAGGTGAAAGGCGTGGAAGGCAGTGTGAGTGCCAGTCTCATGGGGGCAAGCGGATATTTGGGCGTAGGAAATGACAAGTTCTCATGGACGAATGCAGTTCGCTACAAAACGATGAAGAATTTATTGGGGACTATGGACACCAAAGGTGAATATGATCCGAAGGATTTCGACTTTCAGACATATTTTAGTTGGAGTCCTAATCAGCGGTGGACTTTTGATGTGATAGGAGTAGCCTCTACCAATAACTATCAATTTACACCGAGTGACCGCACCACAAAATTTGGAACATCTGAGGATGTTAAGGAATTCAAAGTATATTTTGATGGAAGTGAATATGACAAATTCTATACTTATTTTGGAGCATTGTCCCTCACCCATCATTTCAACAAGATGAATTCAATGACATTTAATTGGTCTGGATTCAAAACCAAAGAACGTGAGAACTTTGACATTAATGGAGAATATTGGTTGAACAATGATGGAGAGTCTGAGAGTCTTGGCATTGGTACTTATCACGAGCACGCACGCAATAGACTGAATGCTCGCATGACAAGTTTAGGCTTGACTGGAGACAATCGATTTGCGAGTCACCGACTCAAGTATGGTCTTTTGATGAAGATGGAAAAAGTGGATGAAACTATGCGTGAATGGGAAAAGAGAGATTCCGCAGGCTATTCACTACCCCACGCTTCTGACCGACTTGACCTCATCTATAATATGGTATCCACAAATAATGAAGAATCAAATCATTATGAATTTTTCATTCAGGATACTTACCGCAAGGATTTCGATGAGGGAAGCCTTGTTTTGAACTATGGAATGCGTCTCACATATTGGGATTGGAATAAGGAAACACTGTTCTCCCCAAGAGCCACCATTGCATACACTCCTGCGAGGCGTGCCAACATTGTTTATCGTTTCTCAACAGGTGTGTATTATCAAACTCCCTTCTACAAGGAAATGCGAGACACTTTGACGGTGAATGGCAATACCACTGCATACTTGAACAAAAACATTAAATCTCAACGAAGTGTGCATTTTGTATTGGGAATGGAATATAAGTTTAGGGTAAATGAACGTCCTTTCAAATTTACCGCAGAGGCATACTACAAATCACTCTCAAATTTAATTCCTTACAATGTTGATAATGTGAGAGTTGTTTATTACGGTGGTAATATCTCTAAGGGATACGCTACAGGTGTGGATTTGAAGATTTATGGGGAGTTTGTTCCAGGGACAGATTCGTGGCTGAGCATAGGCTTGATGAAGACTGAAGAGAAGATTAATAATGGCAAGTTTGTGCCTAGACCAACAGATCAAACGCTCAATTGCTCCCTCTTCTTCAGTGATTATTTCCCCAATACAGACAAATGGAAGATGACTCTTCAAGCACATTATGCTGGTGGGCTTCCCTTTGGTCCACCCCATTCTGGCCGAGAGAAGATGGTTTTCCGTATGCCAAGTTATCGCCGTGTGGACTTGGGCATCAGTTATCGCCTCTTAAAGAATGAAGACCGTCGTGTTCGTACTGGAATAGAGCGTGCTTTCCGCAATATCTGGCTCGGTCTGGATGCCTTCAATATTCTTGACATAGCGAATGTAAATAGTTATTATTGGGTGACTGACATTACAAATCATCAATATGCTGTACCAAATTATTTGACCAGACGGCAAATAAATGCCCGTTTATTGTTTGAGTTTTAAGAATTATGTGTAATTTTGCACATTATTTATAAACACATTCAAACAATGGCAGGTTATTTAGTGGAGGATCAGCGTAAGGTCACTACACATAGACTTATTCAGATGAAGGCAGAGGGCAAGAAGATTGCCATGCTGACATCTTATGATTACACAACCGCTACCATCACTGATGGTGCTGGAATTGACGTTATTTTGGTGGGTGACTCAGCCAGTAATGTGATGGCAGGCAATTGGACCACCCTTCCTATTACCCTTGATCAAATTATCTATCATGCTAAGAGTGTGGTGAGAGGAGTGAAACGTGCACTCGTTATTTGTGACATGCCTTTTGGAAGTTATCAGGTAAACGAAGCGGAGGCTGTCAGCAATGCAATCCGAATCATGAAAGAAACCCATTGTGATGCCCTTAAATTGGAAGGTGGTGTAGAGATTATTCCAGCAGTAAAGAAGATCTTAGCGGCAGGAATCCCTATTTGTGGTCATCTTGGCTTGACTCCTCAATCTATTAATAAGTTTGGTACATACACCGTTCGTGCCAGAGAAGAATCAGAAGCACAAAAACTCATCAGCGATGCTCATGCGCTTGAGGATGCGGGCTGTTTTGCTGTGGTGCTTGAGAAGATTCCTGCAAAATTGGCTGCTCAAGTGGCTCAGGAACTGTCAATACCAGTAATTGGTATTGGAGCAGGTGGTGCTTGTGATGGACAGGTGTTGGTGATAGCGGATATGTTAGGCATGACAAGAGGTTTTTCTCCTAAGTTCCTGCGTCGCTATGCTGATTTGAATACCGTGATGACTTATGCTATTGGTCGTTATGTGGAAGATGTAAAGGAATGCAACTTCCCTAATGAGAACGAACAATATTAGAGATACAAAATAAAAATATATTCATTTTAATTATTAAAACATTACATTATGACTATCAACGAGTATAACTTTGCTGGTAAGAAAGCAATTGTTCGTGTAGATTTCAATGTGCCACTTCAGGATGGCAAAATCGCAGATGACACCCGTATCCGTGGTGCTCTCCCTACCCTCAAACTCATTCTTGAGAAGGGCGGTTCACTCATTATCATGTCTCACATGGGTAAGCCAAAGGGTAAGGTGAAGCCTGAACTCTCACTGAAGCAGATTGTTCCAGCAGTGAGCGAGGCTCTTGGTGTGCCAGTACAGTTTGCTGAAGACTGCCAGAATGCAGACGCTCAGGCTGCTGCCCTGAAGCCAGGAGAAGTGCTTCTTCTTGAGAACCTCCGCTACTATCCAGAAGAGGAAGGTAAGCCTGTAGGTGTTGAGAAAGGTACTCCTGAATATGATGAAGCTAAGAAGGCTATGAAGGTAAGCCAGAAGAATTTTGCCAAGAAGCTTGCTTCTTATGCAGACTGCTGGGTCATGGATGCCTTTGGTACAGCTCACCGCAAGCATGCTTCTACAGCAGTAATCGCTGATTTCTTTGACAAGAAGGATGTAATGCTTGGTCTCCTCATGGAGAAGGAAGTTACTGCGGTTGATAATGTGCTCTCAAACATCAAGCGTCCATTTGTGGCTATCATGGGGGGCTCTAAGGTATCTACAAAGATTGGTATTATTGAGAATCTTCTTGGCAAGGTGGACAAGCTTATCCTCTGCGGTGGTATGACTTACACATTTGCAAAGGCTCATGGTGGCAATATTGGTGATTCTATCGTGGAACTTGACAAACTTGACGTTGCTCTTAATGTAGAGAAAATGGCTAAAGAGAATGGCGTAGAACTTGTTCTTGCTGAGGATTCTGTATGCTGCACAGGTTACGACTTCTCTTCTTTCTCTTTAAAGCCAGGTGCTCAGGTGAAGGTGTTCCCATCAAATGCTATTGAAGATGGCTGGGATGGTCTTGATGCTGGTCCAATCAGCCGTGAGAAGTTTGCTAATGCAATCAAGGGAGCAAAGACAATCCTTTGGAATGGTCCTGCTGGCTGTTTCGAGTGTGAAGAGTTTACAGCAGGCTCACGTACTGTTGGTGAGGCAGTTGCTGCTGCTACTACAGAAGGTGCATTCTCACTTATTGGTGGTGGTGACTCTGTAGCATGTGTAAACAAGTTTGGTCTTGCTGACAAGGTTTCTTATATCTCTACAGGTGGTGGTGCACTTCTTGAGGCAATTGAGGGCAAGGCGCTCCCAGGTATTGCGGCTGTGAAGGGTGAGTAATCCTCCTTATTCCGTTTTTGAAAGAATTGATATGTCGGTTTAACCGATATACTTTTTAGATAAAAACAATCGGGGCAACTTGTTTCACGCTTGAAGCAAGTTGCCCTTTTCAATTAGAAGTTGTTATTTCTCAGGAAGCACATTAAAGTTTCTTTTCAAATCTTTTCAAATTGAAATACATGCAAAAACTTTTCTATATACTTTCCTTATCATTGCTCATTGGATTGGCCGGCTCTTGTCATTCGACAGACCCTGTTGAGAAAGATCGTTCAACAGCACTCACTTTAGGTGTACTACCCACCATGGAATGCCTACCTTTTTATTATGCTGATTCCATGGGAATTTTTGATTCTCTTGGCATAGATATTCATCTTGTCACCTTTGATGCTGCCATGGATGCTGACACAGCATTTAAGAATCAACTCATAGATGGAATTGTCACTGATATGGTTAAAGCATGTGTTTGGGAAGGAGAAGGAGACTCCTTACAGATGGTAATGACAGGAGATCTCAACATGTGGCTCATCACTGCTCCAAAGGCACGATTGCTGAATGTGGAAAGTGTGAAAGAAAAAATCATAGGCATTACAAGAAATTCATTTGCAGATTATTTCACAGATAGAATTTTATCTTCTGTAAATCTTCAAAGCATAGATCTCAACAAGCCACAAATCAACAATATACGTATTCGTACACTTATGGTGAACCAGAATCAATATGATGGTGCTCTTCTGCCAGAACCATTTGCTAATGAAGCAGTGGCGAGAGGTGCCAAACGACTTACTGGATCAAAAGACCTTCATCTCAACAACATGATGTGTGTATTATTTGGAGACTCTATTTATCAAACGAGAAAAACAGAAATAGACAAAATCCGAAAAGCATATGACAAGGCAGTAAAGGCACTAAATATTGATACAACCAGCCGTGTGTTGGAATATTTCCCGCAAGCATACAGAATTGAAATACCTGATTCACTTTATATGTATTTACCCCTTTCACCAAGCATTACCCCTCATGACTCTATGATGGCAGATGTCAAGCAATGGGCGAAAGGTAGAGGTTTGATCAAGTAACACAAAAAGAATGAACTATTCCGATATACAAAAACTGTTACGTTCCAACAATCTTCAATCAACTTTTCCTTTCATTCTTCAAAAAGTAAGACAATTAGGGAAATGGGAACTGGAGAAAGAGGTGGAAAGACTATGGGACACCTATCAGCAAATGATGATTTTCATGCTTCAAGGTGTACAGGATCCACAAAGTGAACGTATTCGTGAAGATATTTGCCAACGACTTCACACACTCGTTACTCGTATCTCTCGACAAGAACGCATACAGACCGCTCCCACAGTCCAATATGCGGTAGCAAGAAATAGTCTTAGAAATATTTCATCTTTTGAGACTATTGTAAGTCATCTTGAGAATTTGTCGAAGGTTGTCCAAGACTTTAACAATGATACTGAAACGCACGATTCCATCCGCCAAAATCAATTTGAGCGACTTGCCATCGAGCATGAGATGGCGGTGCAGCAACTCTTTGATTGGACTTGGACAAGTGACATGTGGCAAAATGCCGATATAGCACAGGCTAATCGAATTATATTCTCTGACGATATAGCCTCAAACGACAAGTCTGTATTCATCGCATCTGTCACCTTGTCTTTGTTTGAGTATCTTGATTATACAAAACTTCTTTTCTTGCTTGACTCTTATTTAGTTGAAGACGAACAAGTATCTCAGCGAGCACTTGTAGGCTTTCTGCTCATTATACATATATATTATCAAGAGGTGCATTTGAATCAGGATCTGAAAGACCGTATGAGTGTCTATCAAGATAACGACACCTTCCGACATGACATATTCTCTGCTATGATGCAGTTAGAAATGAGTTGTACAACAGAAGGAGTGACTTCCAAGATGAGAAATGACATTTTGCCGGCTCTCATGAAAGGTTTTTCTAAAGGTCAGAATCCCGCAACAATAGATATCAACACCTTGGCTCAAAATGGAGAGAATCCTGAGTGGATGGACGATGAAAAGACTAATAAAAAGATGCGTGAAATGGCTCAACTTCAAATGGATGGTTCAGATGTTTATTTTGCATCTTTCTCCACACTGAAGAGCCATTCCTTCTTCCATCAGATGGTTCATTGGTTCTACATTTTTTCAGACCATTCCCCTGCCCTTGTTTCACATAATATCACTGCGCAAAATAACAAGTTGGTACAATTGATGCTCAAAGGCAGTCCTTTCTGCAATAGCGATAAATATTCATTACTATTCACTTTGTCCTCTATTGGAGGAGTAAACGAGGAAGCACTTACATCGCAAGTGAGTAGCATGTTGCCTGATGATGTGAGTGAAGACGAACTGATGGAAAGCCTAAACACACAAAAGTCTCAAAAGGCTGATATACGTCGTCATTACATTCTTGACCTCTATCGTTTCTATCATCTCTACCTGTATCGGAATCAGTTTACCAATCCTTTCCAGAAGTTAAAGGAGAATCCCATCACACCACTCCACAATGATTTGCTCTCAGAACTTGTTGAGGCTGATCGTGGTGAGATGATTCAATATGCAGACTTCCTGATGCTCAAAGGCTTTTATGTTCCAGCACTTCAACTCTACAAGGTTTTAATTGAAGAGGAAAATGTGGAATTAGAGCCACATCAACTATCTGGTTTCTGGCAAAAGACAGGTTTTTGTCATCAGAAACTACATAATGAACAAGAAGCCATTGAAGCCTATACCATAGCCAATGAATTCAAGCCTAATTCTAAGTGGACATTGACTCACTTGGCTGAACTTTTGTACAAAGAAGGTCACATAAAGGAATCTTCCACATATTATCAGCAACTGATAGAGATCAGTCCTGATAGACAAGAATACCTATTGATGGCAGCCACAGTGTACTACAAACTACATCAATACGAAAAAGCACTGGCTATTTATTACAAAATTGTCTTTTTGAATGAGGATACACTGGTTGCCAAGTTACAGTTGATACGCACGCTTCTCTTGCTCAACAGAAAGGACGAGGCTGCCAAACAGATTCACTCGCTTGAGGTTAGCGACCCTCTTCTCAATGAGACCAAGCTTATGAAGGCACTCTTCTTACTCACGAATGGGAATAGACAGGAGGCTTTCAATCTATTGAAACCACTATCACTTCTACCTGAAGAAGATTATTTTGAATTTCTTGACAGGTTACAAGAGCAGGAACTTCTGGACTCCGACACAGTTACTCTTTTCAAGGATGCGATAAAACTTATCGACACTCAGGCATAGTCTATGGACAGCAGCACGCTATACATACAACATCTTCTTCAGCTTCTCCAGATGGAATACGACTCCGAAAAAGAGAGTTTTCGTATTCAATCAGAGAAGATGGGTGTTAAGAGAAAGATTCGCCGAGGTATTTGCTGGTTTCCAGTCGTGACCACTCGAAGTTACTACAACTCGCTCAATCAGTTGGTGGTGGAAATCGTCAAAAAAGACCACCATGAAACAGACGATGATATAGAACATCTTTTTGAGTATGGAAAGCCTGTTCAATTCTTTTCCACAACACCAACCATTTCCGTTCAGGGTGCTACATCGGAAAAAAGATTTCAAGAAGAAAGCAGTAATAACATTGATGAGCAGACTGCTCAGATCAAGTATTTCCCCTTCTCCTCCACTGTTTCTTTTGCCGAAGAAGGCAGGATGGTTGTCACGATTCCGTCGTCTCAGGCACTCATCGATTTGCAGAGCACTCCCCTATTAGGTGTACAACTGTATTTTGATGAGACCTCCTATAAATCCATGTTTCATGCTCTTGACGATGTTCTCAAAGCCAAAGACAATCGTCTGGCGGACTTGCGTGATATTTTTGCAGGCCTGCATCAGCCACAAAAATATTCTTTCTCAGCACTCTCATTCCCTTGGCTCAACAAGACTCAGGAACAAGCCGTTAATGAGGTGCTTTGGGCTAAAGACGTCGAAGTGATTCACGGTCCTCCAGGCACAGGAAAGACAACCACACTCGTGGAGGCTATATATGAGACACTACATCGCGAGACACAAGTGCTTGTATGTGCACAGAGCAACATGGCTGTCGATTGGATTAGCGAGAAACTTGTTGATCATGGAGTTCTTGTACTTCGCATTGGCAACCCATCTCGTGTCAATGACAAGATGCTCTCATTCACTTACGAACGAAAGTTCGAATCACATCCAGATTATCCCGAACTCTGGAGTATTCGTAAGACCATTCGTCAGATAAAAGAGAATAGAAAGAAAGGAGACAGTGTTCATCAAAAGATAGCACGTCTGCGCGACCGGGCCACAGAAATTGAGGTGGCTATCAACGCATCACTTTTCAACGAGGCGCGTGTAATTGCTTGTACTTTAGTTGGGTCTGCCAATAAGATATTGTTTAGGCATAAATTCTCAACACTCTTCATTGACGAGGCCGCCCAAGCCCTTGAGCCTGCATGCTGGATTGCTCTTAGAAAAGCCTCACGAGTGATTTTGGCAGGTGATCATCAACAGTTGCCCCCTACTGTCAAGTGCTATGATGCCATGAAGCAAGGATTGGGTCGCACCCTCATGGAACGTATAGTGGACAACCAGCCTAAAGCAGTCAGTCTTCTGAAAGTTCAGTATCGCATGAATGATGCCATCATGAAATTCTCCTCAGACTGGTTTTATCATGGTGAGGTACAATCCGACGAGAGTGTCAAATATCGCTCTGTGTTAGATTGGGAAAATCCTATCCAATGGGTTGATGGCAAAGAGATTCTCCATGAGGTGAACACAGAACTGGAGAAAAAGGGCTTGTCGGATGAACGGATGGAGATTGATTTCACAGAGCAGTTTGTTGGTGAAAATCATGGCCGAATCAATAAGGCAGAGGCTGAGCTGGTGCTCTCCACCCTTCAGAGATACATAATAGACAAGATAGGACTTGCGCGCTTTCTTGAGGAACGCCTGGATGTGGGAATCATTTCGCCCTATAAGGTGCAGACTCAGTATTTGCGGCAACAGATCCGAAAGAGAGAAGAGTTTAGGGCATTTCGCCATGTTGTGAGTGTAAACACAGTTGATGGTTTTCAAGGTCAAGAACGTGACATCATCATGATTAGCCTTGTCAGAAGCAACGAAAACGCTCAGATCGGCTTCCTTTCTGACTTGCGCCGCATGAATGTGGCAATGACAAGAGCGCGCATGAAACTTTTTGTTTTTGGCGACAAAACCACACTCCAGCACCACACATTCTATAGAAGACTCATTCAATATATAGAAGAAATCAAGGCAGGTGACAATAAGAGAAGTGAAGCCCCAAGGCTTTCATCCAACTGACAACCTGTTTTGACTGGAATCGTTTTATCTTGTTTATATACAACAATTTATGTAGAAACATGGAATCAATCCCTATAATAGGACAAACGCACGCATGGTTCGTTGGTCATCGCACCATTGTTCGTTGGCACTTGAAGCATTGTGCGTTTGCCATCGCACCATTGTTCGTTGGCGCACGAAGAATACCTCTATCATTAGAGGTGGCAATTGGATGGAAAAGACATCAACCTCCATCCATTTGCAATGGAAGCGAATGAGCGCATCAATTTTCATATTTTCTTTGATAAATACTTGTATGCTAAATAAAAAACATATACATTTGCCAAGAGTTTCACAAAAAATCAAAGAATCAAACAATCTTCATGAACGCTGATGCCACGATTCTTGTGCACAAGGACTTAATGGTGGCAGAAGCGAGACAATCTAATTGATTAACTTTCCTAATGAGCAATCATCTTATTTGGAGAAAATCTTTAAGTAATGAAAAGAAATAAACTATTGTTCACACTGACCCTTGTGTCGTTATTATTATTCGTTTCTTGTGACAAAAATAAAGAGAAAGAACAATCATATGTCTTTGATAAAAGTAAGGCCGAAAAATGTGACGCCATTGAGAAATACATTATTAATATATAAGGTTCTTATTGAAAAGACAAATGAAAATATTAATTTGAATATTATATAGAAGTGGTGTATCAAAAACAGAAGGTGCCTTCCCTTCTGTTTTTGATATTTTAAAAAAGGAGTAGAAATATTCTCTCTTTGAGAATACTGTATAGCAGAGGGTGTTGGAATGAGGGCATTGAGAGTCAAATTGATGGTTCTCATTGGCTATATTCACCAAGAAATGACACAATAGGAGGTTTTATCCGTTGAAAGGTTTGGAATAGTCGTTTTTTATCAGTAACTTTGAACTCATAAAACGGGGAAGATATTGAGACCATCATGGAAACAGGCCGTTTTACAGGTGGCTCAAGACCCTAAAGTTCTTTTTGACGATATAAAAATAAAAACGCTATAAGGTATGCTTACAGAACAAGACAAAAGTTTTCTCCAGCAGAAAGGTATCTCTGAAGAAAAGCTGAATGCACAACTGGAATGCTTTAAGACAGGATTCCCTTGGCTGAAATTGGCAGGTGCGGCCTCTCCAGGCAATGGCATCACTATACCCACCGAGGAGGATGAAGAAAAATATCTTGCCGCATGGAATACATATTTGAATGGAAATGGCAAGGTGATAAAGTTTGTGCCTGCCTCTGGAGCGGCAAGTCGCATGTTTAAGGACCTCTTTGAGTTTCTTGATAAAGAAGAAAAAAACGCATTCATTGAAACTTTTGAAAACAATCTCTCTCTTTTTGCCTTCTACAAGGATCTGAAAGAGGCCATGTCTTCTTCTGATAGCAATCATCCGTCTATTAAGACAGTTATTAGCACTCTCTTAGGCGAAAATGGATTGTCTTATGGTAAGTTACCAAAGGGATTGCTCAAATTTCACAAATATGAAGATGGCTCACGTACTCCTGTGGAGGAGCATCTCGTGGAAGGTGCTCTTTATGCCGCAGGAAAAGATGGTGAAGTGTATGTTCATTTCACAGTAAGCCCAGAGCATCGCCCCCTCTTTGAGGCATTGGTGAAGAATGTTGTCCCAAAATATGAGGCTAAGTATGGTGTAAAGTATGAAGTTAGTTTCTCAGAACAGAAGGCAAGCACAGATACAGTAGCAGCTAATCCAGATAACACGCCTTTCCGTGGCAAAGACGGGAAGATACTTTTCCGCCCAGGCGGTCATGGCGCTCTGATAGAGAACCTGAACGATCTTGATGCAGACATTATCTTCATTAAGAATATTGACAATGTAGTTCCTGATCGTCTAAAGGAAGATACGGTGAAGTACAAGAAAATCATTGCTGGTGTGCTTGTTAGCAAACAAAAACAGACCTTCGAATATTTACGTCTCCTTGACAGTGGTAAATATACTCGCGCTCAGTTGCAGGACATCATCCGTTTCTTGCGCGACGAACTTTCTTGTCGCAACCCTGAACTCAAAGATTTGGAAGATTCTGAACTTGCCATCTATCTGAAAAAGAAACTCAACCGACCTATGCGCGTATGTGGCATGGTAAGGAATGTGGGCGAGCCTGGTGGCGGTCCGTTCCTCGCATACAATCAGGATGGTACTATTAGTCTCCAAATTCTTGAAAGCAGTCAGATAGATAAGAATAATGCTGAATATCTGCAAATGTTCCAAAACGGAACGCACTTCAATCCTGTTGATCTTGTATGTGCTGTCAAGGATTATATGGGTGGAAAGTTTGATCTTACTCAGTATGTGGATTCGCAGACAGGCTTTATTTCCAGCAAGAGTAAGGACGGTAAGGAACTCAAGGCTCTTGAATTGCCAGGGCTTTGGAATGGTTCGATGAGCGATTGGAACACTATCTTTGTTGAGGTTCCTCTTGATACATTTGATCCAGTGAAAACTGTTAATGATTTGTTGCGCAAACAACACCAATAGACTTATGATTATTAATAAATATTTTTCAAATATTACACCGCTTCAAGTTGAACAATTTGTACAGCTTGAAGCACTTTACAACGATTGGAATACAAAGATTAATGTCATTTCCAGAAAGGACATACAAAACCTCTACGAGCATCATGTTCTTCACTCTCTGGGCATTGCAAAGGTTATCAACTTTAAGGATGGTACTTCTGTAATGGATCTTGGTACAGGCGGTGGCTTTCCTGGCATTCCTCTCGCCATTCTTTTCCCCAATGTGCAGTTTCATCTTGTAGATAGCATTGGTAAGAAAATAAAGGTGGCGCAAGAGGTTGCAACTGCAATTGGTCTGAAGAATGTAAGGTTTAGCCATATTAGGGCGGAAGAGATTAAAGATCAGTATGATTTCGTGGTTACACGTGCTGTAATGCCAATGATTGACCTGATGAAAGTGGCTCGAAAGAATATCCGCAAAGAACAACATAATGCTCTTCCTAATGGAATTATAGCTCTGAAAGGAGGAGAGCTTGTAGGAGAAATTGCTTCCATGAAGAACATTGCAACAGTTTGGGAACTCGGAGATTTCTTTGAGGAAGAGTATTTTGAAACCAAGAAGGTGGTACATGTGACCATTGTGAATAAAAAATGAACTTGACCATCAATACTTTTTCTGTCAATCCTCTACAGGTGAATTGCTATGTGGTGAGTGATAAAACTAAAGAGGCTGTAGTGATTGATTGTGGGTGCTCTACAGAGAGTGAGTGGAATGAGATAAAGGCTTATGCCGAATCAGAAGGCTTGACTCTGACGCATCATCTCTGCACTCATTTGCATTTTGACCATGTGTGGGGCTGCGCCTACTTATTTCGTGATTTTCAACTGTATCCTGAAGCCAACTATGATGATATGGATATATATAGTCACATAGACAAACAGATTTGTTCCGTTGTGGGTTTCGCCCTTCCCTATCCACCCATGCCCCCATTAGGTCGTTCGCTTATGGATGGGGACAAGATTGCTTTTGGCAACACCACATTTAAGGTGATAGCCACCCCTGGACACTCCAAGGGTTGCATTTGTTTCTATGATGAGAAGAACCAAGTGCTCTTCTCTGGCGATACACTCTTCAGTAGCAGTTGTGGACGTACAGATTTGGAAGGCGGAGACTTTGATGAACTGCTTGACAGCCTGAAGAAACTCTTTGTGTTGCCAGACAATACGCAAGTGTATTGTGGTCATGGTCCATCCACAAGTATAAAGAGAGAAAAGGACTACAATCCTTTCTTTTATCAGTAATAACATGAAATAACTGTTTGTATGTATATCTAAAGAGGATATTTTTGCTCGTAAAGTTATAAATAGACAATCTTTCATTGCAGATTTGAAGAAAAGTGCTAATTTTGTCATGATTTTCCAGTTAGAACATGGACGATAAAATAATACAAAAAGTAAAACAACGCTACGGTATCGTAGGGAACTACGAGGAACTCAATCGAAGCATTGATATTGCCATTCAGGTGGCACCGACTGAGTTGTCTGTTCTTATCTGTGGCGAAAGTGGTGTAGGTAAGGAAGTTCTTCCTCGCGTGATTCATGATAACTCGGCACGCAAACATAATAAATACTTTGCTATCAACTGTGGATCACTGCCTGAAGGAACTATAGATTCAGAACTTTTTGGTCATAAAAAAGGCTCTTTCACAGGTGCACTTGATGATCGTGAAGGCTATTTTGGTGTAGCAGACAATGGGACTCTTTTTCTCGATGAAGTAGGAGAACTGCCTTTGGCAACTCAGGCAAGACTTCTTCGTGTGTTGGAAACAGGAGAATATATTCGTGTGGGAGAGAGCGAAGTAAGAAAGACCAATGTACGCATTGTGGCTGCAACTAATGTCAATATGCAGAAAGCTATTCGTGAAGGAAAATTCCGCGAAGACCTTTACTACAGACTCAACACCATTCCTATTATCATGCCACCTCTTCGTGAGAGAGGGCGTGACATCGAACTTTTATTCATCAAGTTCGCCTACGACATCTCTGAGAAATATCGCATTGAACCTGTCCGACTTACTGAGGATGCACGCATGCTTCTTTTAAAATATAAATGGCCAGGCAATATACGTCAGCTTCGCAATCTCGTGGAGCAGATTAGTATCATCAGTAAAGAACGTGAGATAACCTCAGACATACTTCGCCATTATGGTGTGACCGATGACACCATAGGAAAGACTGGTCTTGTACTTAAAGGTTCAACCCACGAGATGCACAATACAGATTCCCATAGTTATGAAAAGGAACGTGATATGCTCTTCCAACTCCTTTCCAGTATAGGAAAGGAGGTAAAGGAACTTAAAGAATTTGTGCATAATAATCTTGACATACCGCATTCAGTAAGTCACGATAGGTATCATGTCATTGAAGAAGACACTCATCCAATTAGTGTATCTACTCCATACTCGCATGACACAACTCTTCAAGATCCTAAACCTTACATCGTCAATGATTCCCACTTCCAACGTGCGGTCGATGTGTCGTTCCATCACGAAAGTGGTATTCAAGATGTAGATGTTGAGACAGTTGAAGAGACTCCTATGTCAAACAAGGAACTGATGAAGAAAAACATCATTGATACATTAAAGCGTAATAATGGCAATCGTCGTAAGGCAGCACAGGAGTTGGAAATTTCAGAAAGAACATTATTTAGGAAAATTAAGGAATACGGATTGAATATATGAAAAGATACTTTTTTTTCATCGCTATGCCTTTGACACTTGTCATTCTTCTGGTATCCTGCTCCATTAGTTATAAGTTCACAGGAACCAGCATTGACTATGAGAAGATCAAGTCCATCAGCCTTGACAAATTTCCTATTCGTGCCAATTACGTATGGAGTCCTATGGAATCTATGTTCTACAATTCTCTCAGTGACGAGTATGCACAAAAGACAAAACTCAAAGTACTCAAACGTGATGGCGACCTTCAACTCTCAGGCGAGATTGTAGAATATAGTCAAACGAATAAGAGTGTTGGGTCTGATGGATATTCTGCCCAAGTGCAGTTAAGGATGGTAGTGAATGTACGCTTTGTGAACACCAAGAAGCATGAAGAAGACTTTGAACAACGCTTCAGTGCCACTGCCGAATACGATTCATCTAAGCAACTGATGGCAGTACAGGAGAAACTAGTACAAGAGATGATTGATGACATTGTGGATCAAATATTTAATGCTACCGTAGCAAATTGGTAATCAACAGGCTATCATATAATAATTAGATAAGATGATTAATTTTATAGATTTGATAAAAGACTCCTCTATGCTCAATACGGATACTCAGGTTGAGTTGAAAGAGATTGTTGATAAATACCCATTCTTTCAGGTGGCCAGATTACTTTATGTATCAAATCTTTATCAAGAACATTCTCAAGATTTTGGAATAGAACTTCGTAAAGCAGCCTCCTTTGTACCAGATCGTACAGCTCTATTTGCGCTCACCGAAGGAGTGAATTATGAAATGTTCACCTCTAATAATGATGTAAACATTGAGATAGAAAACGAAGGAACACGCACCATGTCACTTATCAATCGTTTTCTTAGCGGTGGAAGCATTGAAACAGGCGAGGACGACAGATCCAGAAAAGAAAGCCCTTCCATAACTGACCTCACCAACGATTATGCATCTTATCTTATGCAGAAAGATGCTGAGTTTGAAAATGACGAGATGGGAGTTCAAGAGTTAATACCAAGGCTTAAAGGATCTGATCTTATTGATCATTTTATTGAAGAAACCAAAGGAAAACAACGCTTTGACATGCCTGATATTGATGAGAACGAATTTGTTTCACCAGAGTTTTCGGATGAAGAGGAAGTAATTTATACCGAAAATATGGTGAATATTTACATAAAACAAGGTCGTTACCAGCAAGCATTAGAAATATTACGTAAAATTTCTTTGAATAATCCAAAAAAAAGTTCTAACTTTGCATCACAAATATATTTGCTCGAAGTTCTACTCAACGAAAAACAGTGAACTATAGAGCATAATCTCTCAACGAAAAATTAAAATAACAAATACTAAAATGTATCCATTAATTATTGTACTTATCCTTCTTGCATCAGTATTGATGTGTGGAATTGTTCTTATTCAGGAGTCTAAAGGTGGTGGTCTTGCATCCAGCTTTGCTTCTTCTAACCAAATCATGGGTGTTCGTAAGACAACAGACTTCCTAGAGAAAACTACTTGGGCGCTTGCTATCATCATGGTTGTACTCAGCATTGTTTCTGCTTCCTTTGTCACTAAAGGCACTGTAGAGGAACTTCCTATCAATATCAGCGCACCTGCACAATCTACCGACGCTGAAAATGTTCCTTCTTTCCCTGCTGTAGGCACATCCACTCCTGCTGAGACTCCTGCTGAATAAACTTTTACAAAATAGAAAGAAATTGGGTCACATATTTTTCATGTGACTCATTTTTTTGGTCAAAAATGATACAATAAAGGTTAATTCTAATCGATCTAAGGAAAAAATGTCTCCTTTCTCTTTGATATTGACAAAAAAAAGACCTATCTTTGTAACATGATTTCATTAGCTAGACATATTGAATTACTGCTACTTGAAAATGATTGTGTGATTATTCCTGGAATTGGTGGGTTTATTGCCAGCCATGCAGAAGCTTACTTCACAGGTGAAGAGCATCTTTTTCTGCCTCCTTATCGTACAATAGCCTTCAATCAACAGCTGCAAGTAAATGATGGACTTTTGGTTCAGTCTTACATGGCTGCCTATGATGCATCCTATCCTTCAGCCAACCTTCAGATGGAGAAAGACCTTGAGAAGATGATGAACGAACTTGACCTGAAGGGAGAGTTTGTACTTGAAAACATTGGTACACTCAAGAAGGGAATCAACGAAAACATCGCATTCATTCCTCGTGATGCAAGTATGCTCACACCCTCACTCTACGGGCTCTACTCTTACGAGATAAAGTCCCTCAGCAGAGTGACCAAAGAACGTGAGATACAAGAGAGTTTGCAGGCTGCAGCCACCATGCATGTTGCTACAGCAGACCATATTAAACAGAAAGAGGCTCATAAGACTCATTCAAAGGAGTTCATCATCCGCCTCAATCGTCATTGGCTTGACTTTGGTATTTCAGCAGCAGCGGCAATCGTGCTATTTTTTTGCATCAGTTATCCGACTCTGAAAACCGCCCACAATGATTCTGATACAGTTGTGGCTTCATTCACACCTGTTAAAGACCTTGTTGCAAAACCTACTCCTACCGTTCCATCAACCATTGTGGAAAAAACGGAAGTAGATCAAGCAACCCCGAAGAATGAGGCTAAAACAGTTGGGGAAAAGATGACGGTTGCAGACTCCAGTACTCCTAAGGATGTTACAGAAGCACTTTCCAGCAATAGTGATAAATCTATTGAAAAGCCTGAACCCAATAAAGTTCAGGTTCGTCATCCGATAAAGGCAACTACTGAGCAAAAGACTGGAACATCAAGGAATGGTAAGTATGTCATTGTCTTGGCCAGTTATGTCAGTCAGAAAAATGCTGACATCTTCATTCAACGCTTGAACAATGAAGGTCTGAAGGAGGCACGTTATATAAAAAATGGGAAGATTAGCCGTATTCTTTATTCAGACTATGCTGATGAGGCACAGGCTCAGAATGCTTTGAACTCACTTCGCCAACAGAACTCTGCATTTGCAGAGGCATGGATTCTTGAGCAGTAAGAAGATAGATTAGGTATTAGGTTTAGAAATGAAAAGAGTAAAATGTCCAAAGTGTGACCAATATGTAGTCTTCGACGAAACAAAATACGAAGAAGGACAATCCTTGGTATTTGAATGTGAATACTGTAAAAAGGAATTTGGTATTCGTATTGGTAAATCCAGACTTGCAAATCGTCATGAAGAGAAAGAATTGGACGAAGAAGCCTACAGCCAGGATTATGGATATATTGTGGTGATTGAAAACAGATTCGCATACAAGCAAGTCATTCCTTTAGATTTGGGAGAAAATGAATTTGGAAGATATGTGAAAGGAACCAACATCAACAAACCCATCGACACACGTGACCCAAGCATTGACACCTTCCATTGTGTAATTACAGTAAAGAAGAATAAACTGGGACAACTCAAATATATATTGCGTGATGCGCCAAGCGATACTGGCACATTCCACATGAACGAGATTCTGCGAAATGTGGATCGAGTCATACTTCAAGATGGCTCTATCATCACCATAGGTGCGACCACATTAATCTTGCGTACAGCCAAAAGCGAATAATATAGATAGCTTCAACTGGGTCAAGGCTTTAGAGTGATTGCTCATGCACACAAACAAGAATATCCAAATTTCTCCCTATCAATTTGGGAAAACTACAATAGAATCAAACTTACATATTACGAAGAATCGAATTAATTACAACGAATTATGATAATTAAAGGAGACATCATGACTCAGGATCATGCCATGAATGCATATTTCTCTTCATTCGAAGGAAAATACATCATCATGGACAATCTCGACGAAAAAGGCGATCCAATCATCAGGGAACGCAAAGAGATTTATAATTCCGAGTATGTGTATATCACTGTTGTACTGAGAGGCACACTCAATATAATTGTTGGAGGAAACAAACTTGAAATAAAGGCTAACGAATTTCTGGCTGTCATGCCATGCATGAGCGTATCAGTGCTGGAGTCGCGTTGCATCTATTTCTGTTTCCTCACACGTACCCATTTGATGACAGACATTTACAAGCGTGTTGGTGTGGCAAGACAGGTTGTTGAGCGACTTGATGCCAAGTCCATCTTGAATCAAGAGCATCAGATACTGAAAGCGGAAAGTGTGCTGTACAAAGAACAAGCAGGAGACATCTTGAAGCCAGCAAGCGAAGAGTCAAAATACACCACAACCAAAGTGGAGGTTGGTGGCAAAGTGGACAAGGGCGACCAACAGCAATCAATGTCGCAAATTGCCCAGTCTGCTTCCCCAAAGACACATTCATTCTATCATGCCTTCAAGTTCCGTCATGCTCGTTTCACGCTTGATAAAATTTCTTTAATGCTTGAATGCTACAAGCGTATTAAGAAAGAACATCAAACAGAGGACTACCCCATGAAGGAGATTGTGTTTCGTTCCTATCAGGCTGCTTTTGTGGCTAAATTCTTCTCTTTCGCTGTCCCAGAAAATATCATTAACTATGTGACCAACGATCGTCAATACAAACTTTTCAATGACTTCCTCGTCTTGCTCAATTATAAGCATAAAGAGGAAAGATCTGTTCAGTATTATGCAGGTATCTTGTGCATCACGCCCAAATATCTCTCTACCGTTGTGCTGAAATATACAGGTATGACAGCATCGTCCGTGATTGATCAATATGTTGTGTTTGCCATCAAGCAGTCACTCTACGTCAATGACCGCTCCATCAAGAAAGTTAGTTTGGAATACAATTTCCCAAGCCAAAGTTTCTTTGGTCGCTATTTTAAACGCATTACAGGACTCTCACCAAACGAGTATATCAAGCAAAACAACGTGAAGTCCATCAATTTTGTAAACTCCTAAAAGTGATCCACCATGTTGAATAACTCATTGTCTAAAAAACAAACAAAGATATTAAGGTATGAGGAGTATGTAGATATCTTCACACAGGATGATATTGTCCCTTCAGCAGCTATTAAGGGTCAAGTGCTCCTCTTTGACACCTTCAATGGTCTTGACCCCCTTCAGAGCATTCAGGATAATCCCCCAACCAAACTCTTCCAGAAAGTATACTTCTACGTTGTGGACGGCACTTGTACCATCAAAATAAACGGCAAGGAAGAAACTTTCAAGAAGAACACACTTGTCACCATCATGCCTGAGAACACCATCTTTATCACAGAGTGTCACAATCTCAAGTATTTCATGGTGGTGCTTTATCCCAAGTTCTCCAGCGAGGTTTACAAGGAGATTGGCTATACCTATAGCAACGCACACATATCGCTTCAGTATTTCTCAACCTCCCTCACAGCTAAGCAGATGACCACAGTGTTTGAGATCTACAACGACATCAAGCGCGACATCCTTCTGCCCTCCTATGAGTTCAAGCTTGCCTATATACGTAGCTTGGTGGATGCCCTCGTTGTCAAAAACATCAGCATCCATGGATATGCGCCAGTTCCACTTGAGGGAGACAGTTCTTCTCGTCAGTATGATGTGTATGTTGAATTCCTTTCCCTGCTCAACAAGCATGCGATAAAAGAACGTTCTGTACAGTATTATGCCCAACAACTTGGCATATCTAACAAGTACCTCTCCTTTGTGTGTGTGAGCTACAGCAAGAAGAACGCATCCTCCTGGATTGACGGAGCCGTGATACAGAAGGCAAAATCCTTGATGATAGCACATCGCTCCTCTCTCACTGAGATTAGCCGTGTTCTCAACTTCCCATCCGTCAGCAGTTTCAGTCGCTTCTTCAAGCGTGTCACTGGCGAAACCCCAAAAGACTATGTCAAACAGCACTACACTCCTGTTGATGCCAAATGACATTTAAGTAATTAATTAAGGTGATAGATATACATGACACATTCTACACTCTTGTTGGAATGTGTCATGTGATATAATACAACAAACTAAAAAGATGTTTTTATGAGATTACTTCCCCTTTACACCTGGAACAAGGGGCTACATTCCATGCGCCTCTCACAGAATCGCTTTATGGAGCAGCCATGGGCTGGAGGTGTCACACTTCTTGCATGCGTCATTATCGCCATGCTGTTGGCCAATCTCCCATTCACATCAGACCTCTATCGTGGATTTCTTGATACCAACCTTGCCATCACCATCAGCAACGAACACTTCTCCATCTCCTTCCCTGATGAGATGACCGTAGAAAGGTTCATCAACGACATTCTCATGGTGGTCTTCTTTTTCACGGTCGGTCTCGAAATCAAAAGAGAGGTAGTGTGCGGTGAACTCTGCACTGTCAAGAAAGCCCTGTTGCCAGTCATTGCCGCCACAGGTGGTATGGCAGTCCCTGCCCTATTCTATACAATCTTCAATATGGGTACACCCACTGCTGGTGGATGGGGTATTCCAACAGCCACCGACATTGCCTTTGCCGTGGGCATCATGTCTATACTGGGCAATAGAGTGCCTGTATCACTCAAGGTGTTCCTCACTGCTCTTGCCATTGCCGACGACCTCGGAGCCATTCTCGTGGTAGCCTTTTTCTATGGAGGTTCTGTCAATCTGCCACTGCTCTTTGTGGCTCTCATTCTTATAGGTGTCATCCTCATCATGAACAAGCTTGGAGAAAAGCGCATGATGTTCTACCTCATTCCTGCCATTGTAGTATGGTTTCTTTTCTACTATTCTGGTGTTCATTCCACCATGTCAGGAGTAGTCATGGCATTCCTCATCCCTATGGATGCTCGTTTTAGCCGTAGTTACCTCAAGCGCAGCTACAAGAAATATATTGATAGAATCCGTCGTTATGACTGCGACGAAGTAGAGTCGGGTTTACCCTTCCCCAACACTCCTCAGCGTCACTGCCTACGTCGCATGAGCTACATCCACAACAACTCCATCGGCATGTCCTATCGCCTTGAGCATGCGCTCAATCCCTGGGTCAATTTCCTTGTCATGCCTATTTTCGCATTAGCCAATGCTGGTGTTGATATTCCCGATGCCAGTTTCTTCAACATCTTCCAGCCACTTCCCGAACTTCCCAGTCAGATGGGATTTGTGGGAATGGGTATCTTCTTTGGACTATTCTTAGGCAAACCTATAGGCATCACTATTGCCAGTTATATTGCCATCAAGTGCAAGATTGGCATGATGCCTGAAGGTGCATCATGGAAGATGCTTTTTGCCGTGGCATGCCTCGGTGGTATAGGTTTCACCATGGCCATCTTTGTGGACACCCTTTCCTTTGGTGAACTCGACCCTCTTGTCACTGAAACACTCCGTTCCTCAGGCAAGATAGCGGTGCTTCTTGGCTCTCTGTGTGCCGGCATCCTTGGCTCATTGCTCATCACTGTAGTCAATAAGATTGAAAACAAGAAATAACCAAACCCTATTTTTGATAAAATAACAACTTGGGAGGAGCGAGTCAGTGATGATTCGCTCCTTCTTTTATTCTTCCTGCATTTGTCTTCTTTCCCTGCCCTGTGTTCACAGGACACACGTTGATTGATGGTTCATCACAGACGGTTCTTTAAATTCTATACACTGATGGCAGTGTCCGCACAAGCCAAACTTCTCCACAGTCTTATCGAACGAGTAGTTTCTCTCGGCCACTCTTACTTTCATTATGCCAGTTCGGGATGAAAGCAGGTGTTTGTGAAGATGAAATGGCAGGATTCCCTCTCAAATCAACATGTCACATGATTGAAGCCTTTTTCATGCTCCAACGAACAATGCTTCATAGGCTAACGAACAATGCTTCAAGTGCCCATGAACAATTGTTCGATGACCAACGAACCATACGTGCGTTTCTGTTCTTATAAGCATTAATTAGACAGGTGTATATAAACCTTTGTTTATGAAGAAGATATGAATGATGTTATAAACTTCTGGAACGATGTTCTTTTTCTTGGAAGAGTCGCTCTGCCACAAGCCTTCCAACATCATATTGTCATTCTTCAACAGCATGTATAAATCAAAAGAATTGTCTCGATTGTCTCAATCTCACCCCTTCTGATACGCATGTCCCTAAAAATACGAAATTCGTTTTTTAACTTTCTTGCCTCTTGTGCCACCGTGCGCATCTGGGAGGAATTGTG
>JAAYDO010000033.1 GCA_012729225.1 Bacteroidales bacterium
ATCTCTCCGAAGAAGCTGTCGAAACTCTCAGGGAATACTTAGCAGTAAGGCCAGATTTCGAGATTGAAGGCAGAAAGCCGCTATTTTATTCTGACTACGGATCACGATTTAATCGCAAAGAGATCTATCGCTTAGTTATCCATTACAAAGAATTTGCTGGTATTAATAAGCCAGGCGGTGCACATGTTCTATTCCGGCATACACCAGCCTCCCTTATGGTCCAGAATGGCTGCGATCTACTGACTATCCAGCAAGTAATGCGGCACAATCACATAACAACTACGATGCGATACCTGCATCTGGCCGACGATATCAAGCGATCCAAGTATGATAAGTTCCTGAAGCTTTAGCGATATAAATGAAGTAAAATTGCTTGTTAGTAAAAAAAGGAAATTAAAATAAATTATTTATGTTTTTTGGTAGTCTGCTTTTCCAGCTCTTTCATTGCAGAAGCATATTCAATTTTTCTTTTCTTCCTTAGCACTATCTCATGCAACAGATATTCCAAGGAAATTCTTACAGCAGTTGCTGTCTTCAAACATCCTTCATCTGGCATACTATGAAGTCCTTCACTTAAGCCCGAATGCAACCTATCTAATGGATTTATACCATTGGAGATTAATTCAGAAGGTAGAATCTTTTTAACAATTTCTATTTTCTTCTCAGTTACGCGTTCCTTTTTAGCTAGCTCAATATTTTCTTTATACGTTTGTTTTTCCTCTTCGCTAAACATCTCATAGATATCATCTAGCAATCCATCGATCATATCCTCAACAATTCTTCTATAATAGGCAAAAGCTCCGATTCCATAACCCTCTTGTTCGCAATATAGCCCTTTTTTGTAATTGCCATGGTTTTTCCCAAGTGATTTCTTAAGATCTGCATCTATCTTGGGGAGCCAAAGTGGCCATTGTGTGAGCTTCTTAATCGAATTAATTTTAATATCGAGATATATTATGAATATGATTTTAAAATCTTTACATGCTGTGCACATATATGCAACTTTATAAATAGTGCCGTCAATTAAACTAGTACTCAAATACTGGTTAAAAGTCCGTTCCATGTTGCATTTATCGCAAAACATGGTTATGGGCAGGCAACGTAAATATGACGAATTATCTAATTTATCATTTACATAGAATTCCTCAAGGGGTCCATATGTTTCAAAGAACTTTGCATCTATATCTACCATTATTGAGCCTCTTTATGGTACTCTACTTTTTATCTCTCTTGTCTATCACATTCGCAGTCTTCAGTCGCTGTTAACGTGACCCTGCTTGGATTTAATGAGAAGGTTCTCGTCTAACCAATAAATTGGCATGCCTAAGATTTCGCTTTTAGGTATTTATAACCTAGCATTGATATACTTGACAAAATTTAATATGTGGCGTTTTAGGAAGTTCTGAATTCAGGATATCGGCGATCTTCTGGAGTGATGCATTAAGCACTCCGTCCCGCTTCAATCTCTTCAGCCTTAGCCACCATAAAAGCGGCCGGTTCTTCAGGCTGCACCTAGGTCCACCGAGAGCTGATTTCAACTAATTCGATTTTTTTGCCCAATAGTAAAATGTAAAGTGAAATATTAATATAATATCAATAATTCCTTGACCGATGCCATATGGTAGTGAATCAGTTATGGATTGAAATTTGGATCTGCCGCTGAAGTTCACTTAACTGGATAACGATCTTCTTAGGATGTCCTCCCCGAAACGTATCGATGAGATCGGTCTTAGCAGATGCATTCATAAAACCACAACCTATTTCTGGATCACTACCCAAAGTTATTTGCTTGGAGGAAAATGTTCTTTTTTTCATTCGTCGAAGAAAAAATCAAAAGCCTACCTATTGTGC
>JAAYDO010000199.1 GCA_012729225.1 Bacteroidales bacterium
ATTTATAATAATTGAAAGGGCTCACTGTCCTTTTATCTTGGCTGTTATCTTTTCTGTCAGGCTGTAGGAGAAGTTTCCAACCGTGTTGTCCATCCCCTCCTTGAGCAGACCTGAAAGTGCATCTGATAGAGCCATAGCGTTTAGGTTTTAATGGTTGATTGGATTGCTTTAATAATATATAATGGTGCGCTTTTCTACCATATACTCTTTATATTCTTCGAGGTTCTCTTCACCATACTCCTTGTTGCTGCCTTCTGTCGTCTGCTTGCGCTCAATCCAGTTGCCCTTGTCGTCAAAACTGATATACTCGTAAGTGTAAGTCTCGAAAATATCTTGTCCCTCAGAAGTAAAGTGTCCCTTAGATGTCGGGCACAGTCCTTGTGCATCGTAAGTATATTCCACTACACCCGAAACTTCATAAGACACGTAGTCTCTCTTGATGACACGTCCCCTATTATCGAACGTGAGAAGGTCTGTGCCATCCCACATCATGCAGCGATCATCAAATTGGTCTTCTGACTGAACAAGGGTGAAGTCGTATTTCACGACCTGTCCCTGCTCATTGCGTGTGAGGGCATTATTGAACATGGGGTCGGTAAGGTCTGCATCCCGATCTTTATATATTGTCATCTCGCCATCTGGAGTGAAGCGAACCGTATCTTTCAAATCATACATTGACTGTTCCACATCAAAGTCTTCGTCCACCATATAGCGAATGGAGGACACTTCTTTCACCTTTCCCTTGAGGGCATAGAATGCCCAGTCGGCAGATTCATACATCAAGCCACCTTCCACCTGAGTAGAGTCGCCCTGTGTTTCACCTTTCTGTTCACCACCCTTACAGCCTATCAACATCCATGCTGTCAATGCTAATGCTAATATAAAATATTTTTTCATAAGTGTAAATATATAAGGTCGTTTATTCGTTTATATAAAATTCAAAAAGAACGGCAGCAGCAGCAGTCCCTCCCCTATCGTTCTACAGGTGACCAATGAAGCAGATACTCAAGACCCTGATTTTTAGAGCCATCCTTGCCAAAGACAGCCTCGTAGAGGGACTCGTAGTCTTTCTTGTATTTCCCAAAACTCTGCTCATCCACCAAATCATTATTGACAGCATAGGTGTAGGTCACCTCATCCTCATCTGAAAGCAGTGCCGCTTCATACAACTCAGAGAAGCGAACGACGGGACGGCTTTTCTCTACCTTGACATAGTAAGTATAGCCCACGCCTGTACCCAATCCACCCGACATCGAGATAAAGCCTGGATACTTCTTTTCTTGGGTATCTGCCCACTCGGCACAAAGGAGATAGGGACGAGACTTATAGCCTTGGCGCACCAAGAGTTCTGCCTTTCCACTGCCAAAAGCAAAGAGTGCTCCTTGATTGCTGTCCTCACCCCGAAGGAACACTTCTGCCATGCCATCATTGTCTATATCCACAAGTGCGTACTCCACAAATGTCTTGTCGAGCTCATTATCAAGGATGAAACCTCCCTCCACATCATCATCAGCATAAAGAGTCTCCAATTCTTCTAAATCAAAATCAGGAATAGAAAGACCTGCTTCATCTGAAGCATTCTTCACAGAAGGTATGCTATCCGTATCATCAGACTTCACATCTGTCGAAGTACCAGACTTGCATCCACAAAAGAGTATGCCAAGCAGTACACCTCCACAGAAGGATGCAGTTAGTAATTTCTTGTTATTCTTCTTCATAGGATCTGATTATGTGATGTTATTCTATCTGTTATTCTAATAGGAATGTAATACCCGTTCAAAAGGAGGGATAAGATAGTAACTTGATGCAAAGATGCAATTTAATTTTCACATAATGATGTTTTTTCCGCAAATTCTGTATTCAAAGCTTCCTTTTTAAGCATACATCGTCTTTTCTGTCATATACTATGGAGAAAGAAGGAAGAATTTATATATGTATCTGTATATTATTTGTATCTTTGCAACAATATTTTAATGACAATCTTCAAATGAAAAAAGCACTGTTTATTTTGGGTATTGCCACCATAACCCTTCTGTTTGGCTGTAAGGCTGGACAAGCAAAGGGTGGCGAAGCAACAGACTCTACTGACACTGAGATAACCAATGACACACTGGTGACGGAGGCTCTCTTCTTTGAATCAGACGAGAAGCAATTTGCTGTGGATATTTATATCGACATGCCACAGGGAGAATCAGAACTGGCAAAGGCCATCACTAAGTTTGCTTATGCCGACATAGACACGATGACAGGAGAAAGAATGTCGGGCAATCCCGACAAAGTGTTTGTCAGCCAGCGAAACAAGGCTGGAAAGGGTCAGGACATGGTGAACTTCTTCGGAAAATACAACATTGAGGAACTGAAAAGATGCCGAGTGGATATGGAGGATGACGATGACCGCATGTACGGATACTCTTATCGCTTGACGAAAGCAAAAGAGACCCATCAGTTTGTCATCTATACCCGCAGCACTTATGTGAATCTTGGAGGGGCTCACGGCTACTCTGGCGAAATCAATTTCATCTTTGTGAAACCTACAGGAAAACTAATCAAGGAGGTTTTTGAAAAGAGCAAGGAAGAGGAAATGCAGTCCTTGTTGCGCAAGGGCATCGTTGATTACATCAGAGAAAGCGGATGGGATGTGGAAGAAGACAATCTGATGTCGGTACTGATGCTTGGCGATTCGCCCATCATCCCACTGCCTCTCAACTCTCCTCTCATAGAGGGTGACAGCCTTCGCCTATCTTATCAACCATACGAGATTGCGCCCTATGCTATGGGTATGCCTTCTTTCAGCGTGAGCATCAAAGATGCTGAACCTTTCCTCACAGAGGATGCGAAGAAGATTCTAATCACAAAATGAGACGAGTGACGCTTTCTGACTCCTTGAACTAACGAGAGAGTCTCTTCTGGCGTGTGGATGGATCGATGAAAATCTCACGAGCATGCGAAGAAGTGTGGACTCTGCCATCAAGACGGTAGAAAAGCCTTTCTCTGTCGGAAACAGCAAGAGCTGAAACGGAGGTAAGGTCTGAAAGATTCACTTCCTCTATATGCTTGAAATTCTTCCAACCTGCCAGACCTCGATAACGCTGAGAAGCACCTGCTGGCACCAACAATGTGGCATTGGCATAGGTATCGTCGTCAAAAGACATCTCCTCCACTGCCTTGGGCTGTAAACTTGCCGAAAAGATAGTGTGGAGTGATGTGCATCCACGAAAGGCAAGAACATCAATAGAAGCAAGTGAGGCTGGTAGATCCACATGCTCCAGATAGGTGTTTCCCCTGAAGAAAGAGGCGGGAATGGCGGTTATCCCATCTGGCACAGAATAGTTGGGAGTCGTCTTGGCATTGGGATAAGCTATCAGTTCGGGCAACACACGGCTCTTGAGCACTTGGGCATCTGCCTCATACCACACATTGTCGCCATTCACCTCTATCGTCTGCAACTGTGTGCAACCCAACAGTGCCCTGTGACCAATAACGGAGACAGAAGCAGGAATGGAAATGTGGATGAGTGTCTGACAGTCCTCAAAAGCACCATACTCGATGGTTGTGACCTGATAGTTCCTGCCCTCATTCTCTACTTGAGCAGGAATGAAAAGAGAATCAGCGGCTGGAGCATCAGCATTCATTCGCACAGACACCTCACCTGCATCCAGCACTGTATAGACAAGTGGACCTTGGGTGAAGGAGGTGTTCACATCATCTGCACATGAAGTCTGAATGCCAATGATGGCGGTTTGTCCTTCTGGGTAAACATCCAGTTCGTTCAACTGATAATATCCATCAGGAAGATATTGCCAAGCCATGTTGAAATGAAACTTCCCATCCAAATAACCATCACACACAAATTGATGGTTGAAGCCACGAGGCATGCCTCCATAGAACACAGGCCTACCCTGCTCCAACTCATGATAGATGAGATTGGACCATGAGGTTTGACCATACATGTTTCGGAATATTTCACGCACGGATTTTGCATAAGAATAGGTCTCTACCAGTGCTTTGGCAGCATCGCCTTCCCAAGCAGCAGAGGTCGTGACTCCATAGTCCATATTGACAGACTTTCCACAATCAGCCATCAGTTCTGCCACGGCATCTTTCTGCACATCAGTAGCTGTAGCATCGTAGGTAGCCAGCATGTTTTGCCAATCGAAAGCATCTGCAGGCCACTGGTGATACTTCATCACTTGTGCCATGGCTGTAGCCACACATCCCGTCACAGCATGTTGTCCTCTGATGATAGGGCATTTCTGGTTGTAGGGCTTTCCCTGTTCCCAATGTGTCTTGATAAGTGGAGTGATGGGGTCTCTTTTCTGTGAATGAAGAGTAAGAGAGATAATCAAAAAGAAGTAAAGCAATAAATATTTCATGGGTGCAAAGGTACGGCTTTCTTCTGAACTACACAAAAGAAATACATAAAAAAGAGATGAAAAGGGCATGAAACACCAAGAGGGGCACTGCCCTGTGATGGCAATGCACCCTCTTGAGGTCTATATCAGGATGATAATCCTTTTTTTACTTCTTCTGAATTGTTTGTTTCTTCAGAATTTTCTTGCCCTTGTAGATGACAATTCCCTTGTAGGACTGATCCACACGCTGACCTGCCAAATTGTAGATAGCCTCCTCTTCGGCAGAAGCAGAGGTTTCCACCTCACTGATAGCGTTTGGTGTTACGAGGTTGAACTGCACCTTGTCGATATTGACATTAGCACCTGTAATGGTGAAACGAATGATTTGCTGACCCTCATAGAGTTCCTTGAGAATCTTGCCCTTCACTGTCGTGTAGGTGTCCCAGTTGTTGCTGGCTGTCTGAGGAACACTGACTGTGGCAAGAGTGGTCAGTTTACCATCCTCCACCAAACTCATGCGGAAGCCTGAGCCTGTCACTCCCGAAGAAACAGTGGCAACATACTCATAAGTTCCAGCCTGAGTGATATTGACAGAGTACTCTGTCCACTCATTCACCTCTGTATAGCCCAGCACATAAGAATTGTTGCCTTTCACAATGTCCATTCCCTCGGCATCTGAACGGTAGGATGTGCCATCACCCTGAGCCTCGGAGTTGTTGTCGTGGAAAGTGAGCCCTTCCCCACCCTTGTCGAAATTGACTGCCTTCACAATGCCTGGAATCTCCATAGGCTTGCTGGAATAAGGAGTGCGCTTATTATTCACCTTCAGATTATAGGCATAAACCTTGGAAATCTTTCCATCAGAATCTATGGCCTCTGCCTTCACGTTCACTGTGCCTTTAGCCTTTGGCAGATAGACCGCCTCATAAGGTGCGTCCTTCACTTCCTTCAGCAATACATCGTCCACATAGAAAAGGACACTCTGCACATTGGTGGCTGTGGTCGTGACAGAAAGTGTGGTAGATTCATTGATTGTGGCAGGAGCAGGATTTGCCTTCACTGCAAGAGAAAGATTGTTGTTGATGTCCAAATGCTTGAACACAATCTTATCCACATTACAGCTTGAGCCCGTGATGTTGAGACGGACAATCTGCTTACCCTCCTTGAGAGTAACCAGTCCACGACCATGCACAGCCACGTATTTATCCCAGTTGTTACTGCCAGTCTGTGGCACAGGAATGACATTGGAGAAGTTTCTCACACCATCTTCATCCTCTACAGAAAGGCTGATGGACGAACCTGTTGTGCCAGAGGACACATAAGCATCATAGGAATATAAACCAGCCTTCTTCACATCCACCGTGTATTCAAGCCATTCACCAGCAGAGGTGTAGCCCAGTGCATAACCACCATTGCCCGTCACTATGTCCACGCCTCCCCCATCTGTGCGATAAGAAGTGCCCTCATTCCTGCTGTCTGAATCATGGAAAGTGTAACCCTCGCCACCTGAATCGAAATTCTCTGCCTGCAATGTGCCTGGCAATTCAGTCATTTCCCCTTTATAAGGATTGCGAGGATTGTGAGCGGTGAAACTGGAAAGACGCTCCCACGTAGTTCCATCCGTGGTCACCACCACTGCCTTCAAACTATATTTGCCGGCAGTCTCAGGAATATATTTCGCCACATAAGGCGCCTCTGTGAGCGTCTCATAGAGTACTCCCTTCACGTAGAGGTCAATATGGTCTATTGTCTTCGTGCGAGTTTTTGCGTCAATCGTGATATTCATCGTTTCACCCTTATTGACAGCCAAAGACTGAGGCTTCACATAGACAGAAAACTCCTTCTTCATGCCAGGGAAAGGACTCTTGGCATTCTTGGCAGCATCTGTCTGCATGTATTGACGCAGCCACGTCATGGCAGGACGATCCTTGCCGTCACGTATCAAGCCTGAATTTCCGTCCGTAGTCCATGTGCGACCATAAATATATCCCCAAATGGTGACACCCGCACAATAGTCTGCCTCCCACATGTATGGAATCTGCTCCCTATATCGCTGCAACTGCTTGTTGTCATCCGAAGTGCCAATATCATACTCTGTGCTATACATCGGAATCTTCAGCGCATTCTGAATCTCGGTCATGGCTGACTTGAAATCACCCACCTCCATGTCTGTCAAATCGTGCGACTGACATCCATAGGCATCAACAGGAGCACCTGCATCGCGGAGAACTCTCACAAGATCGATGAATTGAGACCTCTGCCACTGGAAAGTGTTGTAGTCGTTATACACCAAAATCGCATTAGGCCAACGTTCATAGGCCATCTCAAAAGCCTTGATAATCCAGTCATAGCCCGTCTTTCCATCTCCACCCAGCGCAGCCTTATAGGGTGCAGGCTGATGACCAGGCACAGCCTCATTGACCACATCAATAATCTCAAGGTCAGGATAGTGTTTCTTCACCCCATCCATCCATTCCACAATAGCCTTATACTGCTCCTCCGTAGAAAGATTATTGACCCAATTGGGATACTGAGCACCCCAAATCAAAGTATGAAACTTGAAGGGGAAATTGTGAGCCTTGGCATAATTGGCAGCATTGTCTGCCCCACCCCAGTTGAACTGTCCACGACCACCGCCTTGAATAGAACTCCACTTCGTCTCATTCTCAGGAGTGACCTGATTCCAAAGCTGGTAGAACTTCTCCGAGCCATAGTCCATCTGATAACTTGTTGTGATGTTGCCCAAGAACTTGTCAGGATTGGAAGACAACTGAGCACGAACACTGACAGAACCTAAACCGAAAAACAGCAAAGCCATGCCAACAGCATGTCTGGATCTGTCCAAAACGGCATGTAAATAGAAATCAGAAAGCAACTGACGCATTCCACATACTCCATGCCTCAAACGATTGGTAATAGTTTCATTCATATTAAGCCTTGTGATAAAAGATAATAAAAGATTGGTTGAAAGTATTATTGATTATTGACCGAAAGACAATTGATAAAAGATTGTACGATGTGGCAAAGATACTATTTTCTAAATAAATAACCAAAAAAAACAATTTATTTCACCAAAATCCGTAAGGATTTCATTCTCTTATATCCTGCTCCGCCCTCTCTGCCACCCCTTCACACCCTCTGCCTTCCTCTTCTACTCTTTATACTCTCAGCCTTTTCCCTTTCTCTCAGATTCTCATACCTCTCTGCCATTCCTTACGCTCTTCAATCTTTCCATTTCACCCTTTCTTTCCTTCTATTCACTCCTTCAGACCTCCCCTTACACTCTTGGCCTTTTCTCCC
>JAAYDO010000091.1 GCA_012729225.1 Bacteroidales bacterium
ACCCCAACCTTGGCAAGGTTGTGCTCTACCAACTGAGCTATTTCCGCATGGGTGATTCTTATTTTCACAAACAGGAATCACGATAAAAATCCCTTAATTTATTATGAACCGTTATTTTATGAACCATTATTAGAGCGGAAAACGAGACTCGAACTCGCGACCCCAACCTTGGCAAGGTTGTGCTCTACCAACTGAGCTATTTCCGCAAAGAATCGCTATGTCAAATATTCGGAATCTCTCACCAGAGACCTTCGTGTATGAACTGTTGTTCCTTTGTGAGTGAAGAGGAGGAGACTCGAACTCCCACGGGCTGAGCCCACTACCCCCTCAAAGTAGCGCGTCTACCATTCCGCCACCTCTCCATTCTCTTTTATGTGCTCACGACAAGAATCGAACTTGCACGTCTCTCGACACTCGCACCTGAAACGAGCGCGTCTACCATTCCGCCACGTGAGCATCGGGTTTTGTTCAGAAGAGCGGAAAACGAGACTCGAACTCGCGACCCCAACCTTGGCAAGGTTGTGCTCTACCAACTGAGCTATTTCCGCATTTCTTTTTTCGCGTTCCAGGTTTTATCACCAACCGTCGTTAGTGTCAGTTTTTATCCCCTCGATTGCGAGTGCAAAGGTAGTACTTTTTCTTGAAATGACAAAACATTTCCGTGAAATTTTTTGTCTTTGTGCCATTTTTCTTTTTCATCCTTGTCTCTACATTATTTATATAATAAATAGAGCCCTTTTTCTCTCAAAAGCGAGGATGAATGGGATGTTGTGCAACTCTGTTCTGTTGATCCATTGGTTGGATTATATTTGCAGAGTTGAGTGAATTGTTAGTTGTGTTTCTGCAATTCTTCTTGGTGTCTCATCTGATTCTGTCCAGCGATCGTACCAAAGCCTCGTCCTTTCTGATGCCTTGGATGGCCAAACAATTGAGAATGATGCTCAGCACGGGGAACACGCTTACAATCTTCAGGTGGAAGGTGGGTGTGATGGCATTGCTGCCTATAAGCTCGTTCAAGTTCATCTGGTAGTAGTAGGCAAACAAGGCATAAGTTGCCACATAGCCCACCAGGAGGATAGTGCTGATGATGGTGAGTCTCAACTGGCGCATTCTCTTTCTGAAAAGCATGATGCTCAGCACAGAAAGAAAAATCACCAAGATGCTGAGAATACCCAGACACCAAGGTCCGCTTGTGGCATCCAAAGCCTGAAAGTCTCCCTGCGCTCCAAAAGTGAAGGCGCTGAAGTGTGCCACCACCGTCTCTGCCACGGTCCATTCTCCAATGTTTGCAAGGAGTCCTGCAAACGAGAGAATGGCCACCAGTGCCAGATATAGGGTCTGAATTCTCTGAATCATAAATATTAGATGTTCCTGTCTGTTTCCTTAGAAGGGTTGCGATAGAAGATCTTGTCCTCTACAAACTCTTGAGTTGCGATAAGAGTTGGCTTTGGCAAACGCTCGTAATAACGAGAAATCTGAATCTGCTCTTCGTTCTCAAACATCTCTTCCAGTGTGTCAGAATGATTTCCAAACTCCACCAACTTCTTGCTGAGTTCTTCCTTCATCTCAGAATTGATCTGGTTAGAACGCTTTGCGATGATGGCAACACTCTCATAGATGTTGCTTGTGTCGCGGCATAAGTCCATCAAGTTTCGAGTTACTGTTGTGGTTGGTGCATTTGTTTTCTTGAAATCCATAATTGTGATATTTTATTTTTTTTTAATTTGAATTCTATATTGTTACTTTGTCTGGAACAGTATCTCTGCCCATTAGTTCATGGCTTTTTCACCATCTTCTGCCTTGACTTTCGAGAGGCAACGCTTGTATATTTGGTCCGCTTCCTTCATGTGGTCGCTCTGGGGAAATTCATTCTTGAAGCCGAAATACTCATCAATGGTTTGACGATAACGCTCCTCGCTCTTCTCTGCCACGCTCTTCTGTGCCAACTCATAACGGCACTTGAGAATCATGAGGTAGAGATCCTCACGTCTGCGAGTATAGGGGAATTGCTTCAACACGTTCTCTATGGTGATGATGCAAGCCTCGTAATTGTTGCCACCCATCCGGCAGTTACCGGTGTATGAACCTAAGTTGAAGTAGAGTTTGGCACTGTCGTATTCCTTTTGCACAAGGCGGTCCTGCAGTTCATAAATCATGTCGTTCACCTCATCAGCCAAATCGGAGTAGGGGTGGAACTGCAAGAAATCTTGCAACAGGCTCAAGGCATTGTAGGTTGGAGACTGGTCCAGACGTGGGTCTGGGCTCTCCAGATAGGAAGCCTTGCCGTCATAGAAACGGGCCAACTCCACATATGCGCCCTTTGGATAAGATTTGACGTATCGGTCAAGATACATGCAGGCAGTCTCATAGTCACGCAGGTTGTAGTGGCACATGCCCAGCATAAACAGCGACTCCTCTCCACGGTCTGTTCCTTTCAAAACCATGATGAGCTCTTCTAACAGTTGATAGGCTCTTGCGTATTGTCCCGCAGTATAGTATTCCTTGGCGGCTTCATATTTGTAGCCATAATCAGTTGATTTCAGCACATTGTTGTAACTATTGCAAGAACTCAACACAACCACTGAAATCACTATAATGGATAGAACTTTCTTCATGCTTAAAATTTGTTTCGCTCGCAAAGGTACGCTTTTTTGTTGAAGTGCGGGCAGAAAGGGATGATTATTTCACTTTTCTTTAGAAAAAACTGCTCTTGAGGAAGGGTTTTTAAGATATAAATTGTAATTTTGTAGCACAAAGACAACACACATGGATTTTCAGCTCACATCGAAGTTTCAACCCACAGGCGATCAGCCTCATGCCATAGAGCAGCTCACCGAGGGTGTTCGTGAAGGCGTTCCAGCCCAAGTGCTCCTCGGAGTGACAGGCTCCGGAAAGACCTTCACCATGGCCAATGTCATTCAGAATGTTGGCAAACCCACACTCATCTTTTCCCACAACAAGACCCTGGCTCATCAGCTCTACTCCGAGATGAAAGCCTTCTTCCCCCATAATGCTGTGGAGTATTATGTCAGTTACTATGACTACTACCAGCCCGAGGCATACATACCCTCCACGGGCACTTATATAGAAAAGGATTTGGCAATCAATGAAGAACTTGACCGCAGTCGTTTGGCAGCCACATCATCCCTGCTCTCTGGACGAAAGGATGTGATCATAGTGTCGTCCGTCTCATGTATTTATGGCATGGGTGCTCCTACCAGTTATGCTGAAAACATCCTGTCTTTAGAGGTGGGGCAAATGATTCCTCAAGAAGTGATGAGACGCAAGTTGGTAGATATGTATTATCTCAACAACGACATTGCCACGGCAGAAGAACTGGAGCGAGGACAATTCAGAGTGAAGGGAGAGACAATAGACATATATCTTGCTTATGATGAAAAAGTTGTGAGGATTTGTTATTTTGATGATGAAATAGACTCCATACAAGAGTTGGATGTGCAGACACTCTATCCCATCACCACCTATGAGGAGTATAAAATATACCCAGCCAATCTCTTCATGACCACAAAGGAGCAGACCGAGAAGGCAATCCATGATATAGAAGATGACCTTGCGGCTCGCATTGCCTACTATGAGGAGAGAGGAGACAAGGAAAAGGCCGCTCAGATAGAACTCCGAGTGACCAACGACCTTGAGTGGATTCGCGAGACAGGCCACTGCTCGGGCATAGAGAATTATTCCCGATATTTTGATGGAAGAAAGGAAGGGGAAAGACCTTATTGCCTGCTGGATTTCTTTCCCGAAGACTATCTGCTCATTGTCGATGAGTCACACCAGTCCATCCCCCAGGTCAAGGCCATGTGGGGTGGAGACCGACGTCGCAAGGAGAACCTCGTGGACTATGCCTTCCGTCTGCCCGCGGCCCTCGACAATCGTCCCCTGCGCCTGGAGGAATTTGAAGCACTCACGCCACAAACCATTTACGTGTCTGCCACACCTGCCGAATATGAGCTGGAGCGTTCTGAGGGAGTGATTGTGGAGCAGCTCATTCGTCCCACAGGCTTGCTCGACCCTCCTATCGAGGTGCGCCCCAAACTCAACTTCATGGATGACCTCATCGAGGAGATCCACCAGCGCATAGAGGCTGGTGAACGCACGCTTGTCATCACCTCCACCAAGCGACAGGCAGAGGAGGTGGCGAACTTCTTCAACGACATTGACATCAAGGCCAACTACATCCATTCCGATGTGGACACCTTCGACCGTGTCAAGATCATCAACGACTTTCGTGCCGGAGTCTATGACGTGCTCATTGGCATCAACCTGCTTCGTGAGGGCATCGACATTCCCGAGGTGTCACTTGTTGCCATCCTCGATGCTGACTATCAGGGATTTCTCCGCGACCACCGCTCGCTTGTGCAGATCATCGGTCGTGCGGCCCGCAATGTGCATGGCCTTGCCATCATGTATGCGGAGACCATTACTTCCACCATGCAACAGACCATCGACGAGACCAACCGCCGTAGAAAGAAGCAGATGGAATACAACGAATTGCATGGCATCACGCCTACCCAGATTCAGAAGACACAGGCAGCCATCAATGCCCACAAACTCATCGACATCCAAGGCAATGCCTATATTGAGGAAAATGCATCACTTGCAGCCGAGTCCGAACTCGACACAGTATATAATGCCATGACAGCAGAAGAGATCCGTCGTGCCATCGACCGCAACCGCAAACTCATGAAGGAAGCAGCCAAGTCGCTCGAATTTCTCAAGGCAGAAGAATACAAGCAAGAGGTCGTTCGTCTTGAAGAACTGCTCAAGAGCCGCGAGTCTTGAGCAAGGGAGTGGTGGCAGAGTCATTCACTTTTCACTTCAGCGTTAGCCGCTCTCATGCTAAACTCACATCCGCAGTACAGTTGATTATAAAAGCCATACTCCTTCAGAAGCACGTTCCTTCGGTCCTGCAATCCACTCTTTCGCCAGTTCTGAGCCCAATACGTGGTCCCCTCCACCGCCTCCTGAGCATCCCGTCCCGCCCGGTCCACCTGCTCCAGGCTCTTCCAGCGTGAAGAGGCAAGGGTGGTGGTGAAGAAAGAAATGCCCAACCTCTTTGCCTCCAGCGCAGTTGCCATCATGCGCAAGCGGAAACATTGCTGACAGCGGCTTCCCCTTTCGGGCTCATTCTCCAGTCCTTTGATCTGTGCCAGCCAATTCTCGTGGTCATAGTCTCCATCTATCCAACCAACCCCCAGGCTCTCCGCATGTCGTTTGCTCTCCTCCTTGCGAATCTCATACTCCTTTTGGGGATAGATGTTAGGATTGAAATAGAAGATGGTGGGCTTGATGCCATGCTGAAGCATCCACTCCACGATAGCCGTGGAACAGGGCGCACAACATGCGTGCAACACCACTTCCGTGAGTCCCTCAGGGATGATGATCTCATTCTTTTTCTTCATTGGAGAAATGATTTTACGCTACAAAGTTACGGTTTTTTTCTGATTATTCCCTAACTTTGCGCTTGATTTAGCAAAGTGGATTTATGAGACTTTTCAATTTCATGAAGAATTGGACGCTGCCTATAGCGATGCTCTCTGGAGTGGCTGCCTACTATCTTTATGTGAACATTCACGCTCTCGACGGCACTCACAGGGCAGTCCACGTCCTCATCGGCTATTTACAGCCGTTCCTGCTCTTTTGCATGCTCTTCGTGAGTTTCTGCCGTGTAGGCATCCGCGAACTCAAGCCCCGCAGGTGGATGCTTCAGCCCCTTGCCATCCAGGCATTCAGCTACATCCTCATGGGACTGCTCCTCATCCTCATGCCTCAGTTGCCCGGTCGGGTCATCATGGAGAGTGCCATGATCTGCATGATTTGCCCCACGGCCACCGCAGCCGCAGTCGTCACCACCCAACTCCGTGGCAACTCCTCTGCCGTGGTCTCCTACACCTGTCTCATCAATCTTGTGGTCTCCCTCCTCGTGCCAGCCATGCTCTCATTCCTTCACGACCCCGGTGCTCCCCACATGGACTTTGAGACCTCCTTCCTCCTCGTGCTTGCCAAGGTCTTCCCGCTTCTCATCCTGCCCCTCGTGGCTGCATGGATGGTGCGCCATCTCTTTCCCAAGTTCCATGCCGCCATCCTCCAGCAGAAGAATCTCGCCTTCCATCTCTGGGCCATATCCCTTTCCCTTGCCATAGGTGTATCGGTCAGAGCCATTGTGCACACCAACGAGAGCGTGTGGCATCTCATAGGCATAGCCATCGCCTCCCTCGTCTGCTGCCTGTTGCAGTTCGGTGTGGGGCGGGTCATTGGTCGTCGTCATGGCGAGACCATTGCCGCCACCCAGAGCCTTGGACAGAAAAACACCGTCTTTGCCATCTGGATGGGCTACACCTTCATGAATCCCGTCACAGCCCTTGCAGGTGGCTTCTACTCCGTGTGGCACAACCTTGTCAATTCGTGGCAACTGTATCGGGAGCGCAAGAGAACATGAGTGGGGACGAATCCAGAAGACACATCAGTCGTCCCCGATTCTTCACGCCCCCTTTCAATCATGCTCTCTCCCCTCCATTTTAATGCCCAGCCATGTCTTTTCATGAAGTTTTTTTTATTTTTTTGTGATTTTATTTGCAAAAAAAAAAGATTCCTTATAATTGCAAAGTTTTTCTTACTGAAAAGACCTATATCTACAATCTTAAAGAACAACTGTATGAAAAGACTTCTATTAGCATTCATTCTAATGATTCCAATCTCTTGTGCCTATGCCCAGACGAAGGGCGGGAGATTCGTATGCGTGAAAGATGGCGCTTCCCTGTGCGGAGAGAACATGATTCCTTTCGCAAAAATGAAAGAAGCGGCAGGTTTGTATGGCAGCAGTGTCAAGTATCTGGGAAAAAAGAGGAGCGATTCCATCTATGTGGAAGTGTACTTCGGAGGACAGGACATTCTGAGATACCCTCTGTCTTCTTCGTCAGGCAAAACGAAAGAAGGTCAAAGGCCTGATGACAACTGGGTGGCAAGTGTCATGACAAATGAGCAATCAGACCCTCTAAGGATAGAATACATGGCATCCACACACTACGACCCTCTGCCTTATGGTCTTAAGAAAGACAGTGCAAAGGGCTGGATGAAGATGGCAGACCTTCGTCCTCGCTGCCCCAAGTGCAAGGGCTATCCCGTCAAGGAGAACATCGTTCGGACTAAAACGACGAAGTGCGAGCGTTGCGATGGACGTGGATATGTGGATGCTCCTTTTTAGCGTGGCAGGACAGACCGCAAGGAGAAACCTTTCAAGAGAAAAAAAACGCACATAAAGAGAGGGGGATTGCAACCATGCAATCTCCCTCTGTCGTTCATCCTTAGATGTCTGCTCCTTGTCTTCGACTAATTGTGCTCCATCTCATCATCATCGCTGGTTGAACCTGATGCCTTGAAGGAGGCTGTCAGGGTGAGGTTCTGGCTCACGATGATGCTGCGAGAAGCGTTGGTGTCGCCATCACTCCATTTGTCAAACACGTAACCTGCATTGGGTGTGGCCTTCACTGTGATGCGAGAAGCGTTGGTGTAAGTACCGCCACCTGTCACTGTACCCTGCGCTGTGTTGGCAGAGGTAACGGTCACGGTGTAATTCACCAGCGTGCTGCCACCTGCACCAGTGTCCTTGCGCACCACCTTCTTGTAGTACTTACCGCCATCCTCAGTCTCACCTGCGATGTCGTATGCACCATCAAACTCAAGGGTGACATTGTCCACCTCAGTCTTCAGCTTGGTGCATGGAAGGAAGCGAACATTCAGCTTATTGAGCTGGGCGATACCTGTCTTGGTCACATCCTGCTCACTGATGCCACGGCTGGAGAGTGAGAAGATGCCAAGGTTTGGGAACTCGACTGAGTGTCCGTTGAGGAGGAAGTTCTCGATACACTGTGAGAGCGCCACCATGGATGCGCTAAGATAGGCCTTAGGCACGATAGAGTTGGCTGCACAATAATTCACGATGTCGTCACTTTTCATGGTGGTGTAACGAACTGGGCGCAGAACGTACGCACTCTCTGTGCTACCGCTCTTGTCTTTGTTGAAGACATTCTGCTGCTGAGCTTTAACTACGATCTTTCCCATATTGCAAAAATATATTTTATGGGTTGGAATCCAGTACGTCCCAAAGGGCTGGGACCAGTGTTTATTGATAGATATTACAAATCAGGTGCCAAAGGCTTTTTGTGATAGACATGATGTCATTGATTGTCAGTATCTTGTGTTGGTTTTAATCGTTCTTGGAAAAATGGCGACTGAATTCCCTGCAAGGCAGAAAATTGACCTTGAAACGACTGACAGCTTGTCTGCCTGCCTCGTCAGCATTCTTGACAGTCTTGGCACGCAGCTGCAACTTGAAGAGGCCCAGGTAGGGCACTTCCACGATGTTGCCTCGGCCTATGTCATTCTTCAGCACCTGTTGAAGGGCTTCCAATACAGCCAGGGTGTGGACAACTGGAATGCCATACTGGTCACGCAGACGATCCAAGAACTCCTGTTTCTCAATGTGACAGCCATGGTCAACACTGGTGTAATATCTCAGTTCACGACTGCCATCTGTAGTCTGAACCATACGTTCCGTTACTTTAATCTTTGGTTTCATACTCGATATATTTAATGTGAATACTCTTGTTTACATGGTCTCCAGCATATAGTCAGGCATCTTGCTGATGTCGTCCTCTATGGATTTACCAAAACTCTCATGCTGTCGGCCATTGAAGTTGTCGCAACTGATCTGCAGACAGAGCTGGGAGTGGTTGCAACGCTTCTCCTCATAGTAGGCCAACAAAGCCTCGAAGGCTGTGACACAATTTGTCAAGCATCCATCCACCTCGTCCATCTGGGCACCCAACAGGATGTGGCATCTGGTTTGGGTAGGTGTGGCCTTGGTCTTGGTGAGGAAACAGAGACGTGCGTTCTTGAATCCTCTCACTTCGCCCACTCGCAGACACTTATATCTGAGAGCCGTGTCATATTCCATCTTGAGGGGATAAGTGCCATTGGGGATGGCTGTTTGTCCTACCACAGGTCTCTCGTCAGGAGCACGATAGGGTGGCTCCAATGTATAACAAATCAGTTCACCATTCTCGTTGGTCAATGTGCCCAGGGTGCAGTCACGATAGAATTGTGTGCGACGAAGGAACACGTTAGGTGTGCGATCATAATGTTTCATGCTAAAAACGATATTTATGAGTTACTACTAATTTTCTTCCAATGATTCTTCTCCACCATCTCAATCTGTCCTTCCTTCTTCCACTTGCTGATCATGACACGAAGAGCGCTATACTTAGTGGTAGGTCGAAGGTTGCAGATTTGCTCGAAGGTGAACTCATCACCCAGTTCTTCAAGTAGGTTCTTGTTCCTGGAATGATAGGTGCCGGCACTGTCCTTCACGTTCTGTCGTTCGGTGATCAGCTGAGAACCATAGAGAAGACACTGATACTTCAGCACATAGTCAGACACGAGAATGGCAAAGTCCACACAATCTTGACTCTCGGTGGCATCCTGCATGAAGTCCTCATTCAGGTCCTTGCCCTCACGAAGCCATGCCTCTCCTTGTTCCAAGATGTGGAAGGTGACACCTGCCCTGAAACCGATGATGGCAGCACGCTTGCGGAACACATCTATCACATCATCCTTGGTGGCTTCTGCCTCGTCAGCCTTGCCATCACACCAGATCTGTGCTGCCTTTCTCAGTCTTGGAGTGTCGATGTAGCCCTTGGCAGCTGAGAGAATCTTTGCGCCATTGTGGATGGCAGTCACATCCTTTTCAGGTACTTCCCTGTACTTAGGCATGTGGGCATACCTCTGTGGCGGAATCACAGCATGCCACACACGTCCTGTCAGACCATTCTCCACCGAACCATTCTTGGCAAAGCAGAGAGCCACGGCATTAGGCGTGCCCATGAAACTCCAGTTGTAGGCCACATCCACCATGCCCGATTC